>CALLQM010000402.1 GCA_938014855.1 uncultured Clostridia bacterium
TTCCTTGTCCGAAAAAGTACCGTGCGGAAATTTATCGCTTTTTACAGCCTGTGATTGGAGAGGTGAATGCACCACACGAATTTTCCACGATGGAGGAGTATTTGGCGCTGGCTGAACAGATGCCTCTGCCGCTGAATGTTGGTATGGATATCGGAGACGGAACCGTTCGGGCGGCGGTCAAGGGGTATGAACCCGGTGATTTGACCGCAGAAGAATGGAATGCCGCCCGTGAATATCTGCGCAGTTCGCTTGCGGCTGGCGCTCTTGGCGTGACGCTCGGCATTGTGTATGCACCGGAAAATTGTTATGATGCGGACGGCTTCGTTAAGGTATTACAGCCGATAAAAGAATTTGGCGTCCAGCTTGTTACCCATATTCGCGGCGAGGGCGATTTGTTCCATGAGTCTTTGCGCGAAGTGATTGATATTGCCCGCAGATTGGATGTACCGTTGCATATCAGCCACTTAAAATGTATCGGCAAGCGCAATTGGGGGCACGGTGTCAAAAAAGCGCTTGATATTTTGCGGCAGGCGCGGGAATCGGGTATGGATGTTTCCTACGATGTATATCCTTATACCGCCGGTTCCACTCAGTTGATTCAGATTTTACCGCCCGAATATTTGGAGGGTGGCGTGGAGGAAATGGTCAAGCGCCTGACCGACCCGAAAAAACGTGCAGAGCTTACGACTATTTTAAAGGAACCGCAGGACTATTTTGAAAATTTGGTTTCTTCAATCGGATGGGAAAATATTCGAATGAGCACGCTTACGCTTCCCAAAAATCAGCAATATGTCGGAAAATCCGTTGCTGAAATTGCGTCCATGCAAGGAAAAGACCCGTACGATTGCGCTTACGATATGCTTGCGGAAGAACAGTGCAAAATTTCGATGGTGGACTTCATTACGTCGGAAGAGGATATCTGCACAATTTTGCGCGATCCGTATAGTTCGGTTATTTCCGATTCCGTTTATCCGACGGGCGGTGTGCCGCATCCGAGGCTTTATGGTACGTTCCCGCGTGTTTTAGAAAAGTATGTGCGGGAAGAAAAAGTGCTGACCTTGGAACAGGCAATCCACAAAATGACCGCACTGCCTGCTTCTGTGTATCACCTAAAAAAAGGACGGCTGCAGGAAGGCGCCGATGCGGACATCAATGTATTTGCATTGGAAAACGTGCATACCGCGGCAACGTACGAAGACCCGAAACAGTTTGCAGTCGGATTTGATTACGTTTTAGTCAATGGACAAATCGCGGTCGATCATGATCAGATGACCCATCAATCTGCCGGACGTATACTGCGCAGATAACCACAAAGCCCTGCTGTCTTTTTTAACAGCAGGGCTTTGTACAATTTTGGCCGTTTGCATGACATAGGCTTTTGCAGTTTTGCATAGACATAGAAAGAGAATGTTAGGAGGTTGAATAGGATGGTTGAAGAAAAGAAAAAAGTTGCTCCTCATAATGTCATATTGGAAGACCGCAAACGCCTGTCGATATCCGGGGTTACGGACATTGACAGCTTTGATGAACAGATGGTTGCCTTGTTTTGCGAATCCGGAGAATTGGTCATTCATGGACAGGGACTTCATATAAACCGCATTGATGTCGATACCGGAGAGCTGAGTTTGGAAGGCGATAGAATCGATGGGCTGTCCTATACAGATAATCCATCTTCACGAGGTAGCTTTTTCGCCAAAATATTCCGTTGATCGGTGATAAAATTGACTATAGTCTCGCCGACAGCGGGGCTTGGGAGTGTCATTCTTTTGGGACTCTCCGTTAAACAACAGACGTGGATGTTTGTGGCGTCAATTGCGCTCGGTGCGGCTTTGGGCGTTTGCTATGATGTGTTCCGCATCCTGCGTATTGCAGTCAAACATCCGACGGTTGCTGTTTTGGCAGAAGATATTCTATTCTTTGCAATTTGTGCGGCGGCTACCTTTTGCTTTTTGCTAGCCGCCGGGGACGGACAGCTGCGTGCATTTATTTTAATCGGGGAACTGATTGGCGGTATTTTGTACTATTGCACCATTGGAGTTTTGGTAATTGGAGTTTCCAAGCGTATAATCGCAGCAATCAAATGGGTGTTTTATACAATTTGGCGCATAATCATTCGGCCGATTATTCAATTTTTCCGTAAAATTGTTCGATTTATTCGTAAAAAGATGGGAAAAACAGCAAATGGCATCAAACGAAAGGTGAAAAATTCGAATTTACACTTGCAAAACAAGGGGCGTTTATTGTATAATTTAAAAAGCAGTATTATGCAGAAGAAAAGGAAAGAACGTTCTTTGCAATAGACCATGAAAAGCGGAGCGGAAACAATGAAAAATGTTAGAACTGGAAAAAAGAGTCTTTTCATGCGGCTTTGCCTGCTTGGCTTTGCTGCATATATTGCTGTGTCTCTTATATCACTACAGATA
>CALLQM010000403.1 GCA_938014855.1 uncultured Clostridia bacterium
AGCCCAGCGCCTGTCCGATCTGCTCCCCGGCCTGCCGGGGCTTCACGTTCCCGGCAACCTTGTACTGCTTCTCCGCATCCCATTTGGAATCCCGGAGCAATGGGAGCTGACTGGAAAGATAGCTTACGGATTTCAGATCGGCGTTTGCAAGGCGCAGGACGCTGTCGGCCTCCATGAGCGCCACGGCGGAAAGGATGTCGTTGGCGATATAGCTGCCGCAGTCCGCCACCACGAAAGGGGCGATTTTTCGCAGATTATCCAGAAGTTCTTGTGCCTGAGTCTGCTCATAGGGCGGGTAGGTGTACTCGTTCTCACCCTTTTTCATGCCGAGGACGGTGAGGTATTTGTGCTTTTTCAGCGTCACCAGATTGTGCTTGATGAGCGGCTCCGTCACATGGGCGGCGGCAAGAATACTGCCCAGCGAATGCTCGCCCTGAAGCTCCGAGGGCGGGCAGATGCAGGGCAGCATGGGGGCGGTCATATCGCAGAGAAGAAGCACCACGTTTTTCTTCCGGTCGGCAAGGTGCTTTGCAAGCTTCACGGCAGTGACGGTCTTTCCGCTGCCGGGGGAGCCCCAAACGGCAAGGATTCCTTCCTGCGGCTCCTGCTCCGGCGAGGCATCCTCCTTTGGCACTTGGCGGGTGAAGATGCCCTTTTTCTTAAAGTTCAGCATCACTGCACCTCGCTTTCCGCAGGCGCTTCGGATGCAGTGCTTTCCTCCGGTTCCTGAGATTCAGGAGCGCTGTCCTGCACCGGCTCCGCGGGATACAGTGCCGCAACGACCTTGTCCTGCGCCTCGATAAACTTGGCGCTGTTGGCGGGTGTGCCGCGGTAAACAAGGGACAGGTGGAGCTTGCCGTCCGATTCCAGCTCTGCCAGCACCTTGCTCTGTTCGGGGGATACCAGCAGGGTCACGGTTGCAGGAAGTTCTTTTTCATTCTCCGCCGAAGGCGAATCGGGTCCAGCGTCACGCTGGTTGGCGTCATAGCCGCTGCCTGCGGTGACGGCGATGACCTCCACATATTTCAGCTCGGCGGGGATCACGGTGGAGCCCTGCTTTTTGTAATCCGGGGCGATCACCGACACAATATCGCCGCTTTCCAGCTTGCCGGACAGTCCGTTGGCAAAGCTCTTGATGGTGACCGACATGGCCTGCTTGGTGCCGTCCAGGTTGTACAGGTAGGTATTTTCTGCCGCCGGGGTGTCGGATAGCTTGGTGTTTAAGATATAGTCACCAACGGAAAGATCGGCGGTGGCGTACTTGCCCACAACGGATTCGCTCTGGCGAAGAACATTTTCGGGCAGTCCGAAGCCGCCCACTTCCGCGGTCTGCACCATCTCCTTGGTGATTTCCTCGCCTGCCTTGATTTCCTTCACGACGCGGACGATTTCGGTTTTCTGGCTGACCGACTGGTTAAACAGCGGCGTCACGCCGAAGCAGATAAGCAGGGACAAAAGAATGCAGATCACTCCGACCACCGTGCGGTTTTTGAAAAGGCTCATAGATTTTTCCTCCTTGATTTCATGGTGATTTTAGAAACTGGAGCTGTATCTGCGGTGTTTCACTGCTTTCACAGCCTTGGGGATCAGGGCGGCGGCCAGCGTAACGGCGGCGATACCGGCAGCGACGAGGGCCTTTTTTCTGCTGATATGGATTTTTTTCATGAGACAATTCCTCCTAAAATTTTTGAAATGGTTACGGCAAGAAAGCCGAGGGACAAAAACGGCGCCATAGGCAGAGATGCCTGTGACGCTTTCTGCGGCTCCAGCTTGCGAAGCCGTCTGATGAGCTGGTTTATGAGATAAAAAAAGAGGGATGCCGTCAGGCCGAGCAGCAGCCCGGCCGTGCATCCCACAAAGCCCAGCACCATGCCTGCGGCGGCTGTGAGCTTGATATCCCCGCCACCGATGCCCTCCGGCTTGTACAGGGCGGCAAGCAGCAGGGGCAGTGCCGCAAGGACGCCTAAAAGATTGACGGGGCTGAAATCAATCAGCCCCGTCAGTGCAATCAGGAGGCAGATGCTGTCCGGGATAATCCGCTTGCGGAGATCCCACACAGAAGCCGCCAGCAGCAGACAGAAAAAAAGCACCGCCTGAAGGGTGCTATCAGCCTGCATAGTTGAACATTTCCTTAATGCGCTGCACAAGGGTGGGCAGCACCGTTTCCCCGAACAGAGCATACAGCCCCGCAAGGAGCAGAGCGCCCAAGACCACGGCAATCAGGATTTTGATGGCGGTGTCAATGTATCCGTCCCCGCGGCTGCCGGAAAGGACGCGGCGGGTTCTGGCGGCGGTCATGACCGCCTTGCTTTTCAGCTTGCAAATGAGATGCTTCATGGATGTTCCCCCTTATTCAAAGTGGTACGTCACCGAGTAGGTGATGTTGGATTTGTTGTACATGCACGAGTGGTTGGTATAATAATAAAACTCCAGCTGCGTGTATACGCCTGCGCCGAGGGTACGGGTGAAGGTGATGCCGTTGGAGGTGGTGCCGTAGTCCAGCTGATCCCACTGGCCGGTCAGCTTGTTGTAGCCGCGCACCCTGCCGAAGTCGGAGCCGCTGTGCCCGCTGACGGGCGGCACCGTAAAGGTGTATTCGGTGATGGTGGCGCCTTCGATGCCGTTTTCCATGATCACGGAATCCGGGCCTGTGAGCGTCATGCCACCGCCGCCGTTGGAATCCGCCACAAAGAAAACGATAGCGGCCCACGGGGACTCGGCGCCTGCGGAATCCACCGCCTTGACACGCACCACGTTCTTTCCGCGGGGGTAGGTCTGGGTTTCGGCGTTTCTGCCCTCCCAAATCAGGGTGACTGGGTCGCCGTCCGGGTCGGAGCTGGCTGCCGTGATGGTGACCGGCGTTCCCGGTGCCACACTGTTGCCGTTCGGCGTTCGGGTAATCATCGGCGCTGTCGGGGCGGAGTTTGCCACGGTAAAGGTCTTGGATACCCAATCGGAATACAGCCCGGTAGCATCTTTGGCGCGAACACGGACGGTGTGCGTGCCAACGGCATAGTAGCCGTCCGCCGCCTTGTTGTCCCATTCCAGTGTAGTGGGATCGCCATCCGAGTCAGAGGCTGTTGCGCTGATATTCACAAGGAATTTGCCGCTTTGGGCTGTACGGGTCGGAGTGGCAGTCAAGGTAACCGTAGGCGCGGAGCTGGTGATGGTGAAGGTCTTTTCCGTCCAAGGGGAATATGCTCCGGCAATGTCCTTGGCACGGACTTTTACGGTATGGGTGCCGGGCGCATAGTAGCCGTCTGCCGCCTTGTTGTCCCATTCCAGCGTGGTGGCATCGCCGTCCGCATCCGCTGCCTTTGCACTGATATTGACGAGGAATTTGCCATCTTTCACCGTGCGGGTCGGCTCGACAGTCAGGGTTACGGTGGGCGCGGCATTGGTCACGGTGAAGGTCTTTTCCGTCCATGGGGAATACGCCCCGGCGATATCCTTGGCACGAACTTTTACGGTATGGGTACCGGGCGCATAGTAGCCATCCGCCGCCTTGTTGTCCCATTCCAGCGTGGTGGCGTCACCGTCCGTATCCGCTGCCTTTGCACTGATATTGACGAGGAATTTGCCATCTTTCGCCGTGCGGGTCGGCTCGGCGGTCAGGATAACGGTTGGCGCGGCATTGGTCACGGTGAAGGTCTTTTCCGTCCACGCAGAATACGCCCCGGCAATGTCTTTGGCACGAACTTTTATGGTGTGAGTACCCGGCGCATAATAGCTGTCGGCCGCAGTATCCGCATACTCCAAGGTCACCGCATCCCCATCGGGGTCTGTGGCACTGGCGGTGATGTTCACAAGAAACTTGCCGGCCTTGGCGGTACGGGTGGGTACGGCTTCTACCACAGGGACATTCGGCGCGGTGTTGGTGACCGTGATGCGTTCCGAATGGGTGGTGACACGCGCTTCGCTGTCGGTGATAGAGGCGGTCAGGGTAAATGTGCCGGTGTCATGGATAGCGATTTTGCCGCCGTCATTGCCGAGGGTGCCCTGATACTGTGAGGGCTTGCCGTCCTTTTGTAGTGTCCATACAACGGAATAGCTGCCGAGGTGCCGGACATCCTTTGCGGCAACTTCAAACTCCGTGCCGTAGTGAACAGCCTGCGGCATGGTAAATGCATATTGCACCACAGGGTGGATGCGAATGTTTTCGCTGTGGGAATATCTGCGTTTCAGGTAATCGGTCATGGCAGCGGTGAGAACATACTCGCCGTCGCCCTTAAAGGTAATCTTGCCGCCCTGGGGGGTGAGGCTGCCGTCAAACGCCTCGGAGAGCGGAATGCTCTTGCCGTCCTTGCTGACGGACCACTCCACCGGCAGAACCTGATTGTTGCCGTGGGTTCTGAGGTCGATGGCGGTATCGGTATAGGCAAATTCGGGAAGCTCAAAGCCGATGGTCAGCACAGGCAGAACCTCGCATTTGTCATGGCTTTCGTACAGAAATACACGGCCGGTTTCATCGGTGACTCTGGCTGCCAGCTCATAGACACCGGCCCGTTTGAAGCGGATCGTGCCGCCGCCGTTTGTGAGCGTTCCGTCCACATAGGTCGGCCAGTCCTGAAATCCGTAGGTGTTGTCCACCAGCCATTCGACGGTGAGGCCGTCCAAATCAGTGGTTTCGGTTTTGACCGCAATATCCGTATCGGTGTGAACATACTCCGGCAGGCTGTAGCTGACGGCAGGCACAGGATACACCTTGAAGCCCTGCTCGTAGCGGTAGGTTCTGCCACCGTCGTCGGTGAATTCCGCTTTCAGAACATAGCTGCCCTTGGCATGAAACTTCAGCTCACCGCCGCTGTTGCCCAGCGTACCCTCCACCGCATCGGTGAGGGATACTTCTTTTCCGTCACGGAGCAGCGTCCAATTTGCGGTCTGGCCGCCGACTTCCCCGAACACTGCCTCCCCCACCACGGTGCTGTCGGTGTGGACGCTTTCCGGCAGATAGAAGCCCGCCGAACCTACCGGGTAGACGGTAATATGGGCGGTATCGGAAAACACTCTGCCGGTATCGTCGGTGACAGAGGCGGTCAGCGCATACACACCTTTTTCCTTGAATCGGATGCTACCGTCAGCAGGATTTCCTTCGATCCATGTGTCGGTTTCGGCAGGCTCGCCGTTCCGGGTCAGGGTGTAGGCCACTGTGAGGCCGTCCGTTTCTTTTGTTTCTGTCTTGAGCGCCACGGTTTTATCCGTATGAGAAACGGTTGGGAGTGTCAGCTTGACCTCCGCTACCGGGTAGACCGTGATGCTATCCTGTGCGGTGATAACCTTGCCCAGCTCATCCGTAATCGAGGCGGTCAGCTTGTATACGCCCTTTTCCTTGAACAGCACCGTGCCGCCGGTGGAATCCAGCGTTCCGGTGAGAGCCGTTTCGATATCGACGGCAGTGCCATCCTTTTCGAGCGACCATACCACCGCATTGGTACCGAGGTTTTCGGTCATCAGCTTCACCGCCACGGATTTGTCGGTATGGGTGGTTTCGGGCAGAGCGAACGCCGCCGTCACAACCGGGTAGATGCTGATGGTCTGCTCATGGGTCACCGTGACGCCCCGGCTGTTTTTGGCCGTGGCAATCAGGGTGATGCTGCCGGTCTGTGTGAATTTCAGC
>CALLQM010000404.1 GCA_938014855.1 uncultured Clostridia bacterium
GTAATTTTTCATAATTATGTCTATATATTATCAATAAAAATTTGTAGTAATTTACTGTTAGGTATTTGATTAAAAAACATTCAATAATTTTTATATACTTATATATCAGTGTAATTTTGTAGCACATTAATTTTAGGATTCACACAATAAAATATAAAACAGATGAAATTTTTTATCGACACGGCAAATTTGTCAGAAATTAAGGAAGCCCAAGATTTAGGTGTTTTGGATGGAGTAACTACAAATCCAAAACACATTAAATTAAGCGGGAAACCATTTATGCAGTGCGTGAAGGAAATTGCGGCATGGCTCAAAGAAACGGGCTTGGAAGGAAAAGATTTTCCGATTTCTTTTGAAATTAATCCCCATTTGGAAAAATGGGAGGAAATCGTTGAGGCGGCCAAAGAGGTTTCTTCTTATTCCCCTAATTATGTTATTAAAATCCCTTGTACAGAACAGGGACTGATTGCGGCAAAAAAACTGGAAAGCATCGGCGTCCGCACCAATGTAACACTCGTATTTTCACCGTCTCAGGCCATTCCGGTTGCAAAACTTGGTGCAAAATTTGTTTCTCCTTTTGTTGGATGGAAAGAAAATTCCGGCGATGATGCATTTAAGTATATTTCAGACATTGTAAAAATTTATAAAAACTATGATTATAAGACGGAAATCATTGTAGCGGCAGTACGAAACGGAAAACAGATTGGTGACTACGCTGCAATGGGTGCGGATATTGTAACCTGTGGAATCAAAGTTTACAAAGATAGTTTTGAACATCCATTTACAACCTATGGACTGGGTGTATTTCGCAGTGCTTGGGACAGCACAGCGAAATAAGATTAAGGAGGGTAATTATGGAAGAATTTAAAGGAAAAATGCATGAGTCAGTTGTCAAATTTCCAAACACAGATATTTGGATGGATTCCTGCGGAGAAGAAGAACTTAATTATGGATTGGAGCGCGGAATTACTGGTGCTACCAGCAATCCAATCATTGTAGGCAATGTGGTAAAAAAGGAATTGTCCTATTGGGAGCCACGCATTAAAGAGCTCATTCAAAAACATGATACATACAGCGAAGATGAGATTACATGGGCTTTAATTGACGAAGTTGGACGGGAACGTTCCCAAAAACTGCTCCCGGTTTTTGAACAGTATAAAGGGAAAAAAGGACGCTTGTCGATACAAACAAATGCGAAATATTATCGCAGTGCCGAAAAGATGTTGGAACAAGCGTTACATCTCAATAGCTTGGGAAAAAATATGCAGGTGAAGATACCGGCTTCTGAAGCGGGTATCAAAGCAATGGAAGAAGCAACTTATCGCGGGATAAGCATTAACGCTACGGTATCGTTTACGGTTGCACAGGCAGTTGCGGTTGCAGAAGCGGTAGAACGCGGACTTGCTCGGCGAAAAGCCGAGGGGCTTTCTTGTGATGAAATGGCGCCGGTTTGTACCCTTATGATCGGACGTACAGACGATTGGAACAAGGAAGATGTAAAGAAAAACGATCTAGTAGTTGATCCTGAAATTTTGGAATGGTGTGGAGTTGCAGTCATAAAGGAAGCGTATCGCATTTATCAGCAGCGCGGTTATACTACCCGTCTTTTATCAGCGGCGAACCGTACCCATTATCACTGGTCGGAGCTGATTGGCGGTGATCTTTGCCAAACCATAAATTATGGCTGGTATAAGCGTCTAAATGCCTGCGATGTTGAGGTGATCAGCAGAATCGATAACCCTGTTAAAGCGGAATATCTCCAGGCATTAAAAAAATTGCCGGAATTTATAAAATCCTTTGATGAACATGGCATGCTGCCGGCGGAATTTGAAAAATATGGCGGTTTCCGAAATACGCTAAATCAATTTATAGAGGGATATGAAGATTTGGTACGTGTGATTCGAAGCTATATGATTTAAATGCTAAATAAGTCTGCTTATAACGAACAAGAGGATGTCCGAACAGGACATCCTCTTGTTGTATATTATAACCCATTTATTGCAATGAAAAGGTTCTCCTGCGAAAATATTCGCAGGAGAACCAAACAGGGGATATGTAGGTTATTTTATCGCAATGGATGCAGATTGAACAACTCGGAATGTAGTACAATTTTCAAGGAATATGGTTTGATTTTCTTCGAAATATTTCATAATCAAATCCACCATCTCGGTGTTAATTTCCTTTAAAACCGGACATTTCTCATAGCAATGATACCCGCCGGCGCCGCTTGCGCGGTAATTATTGACACAGATTGAAAAGATATCATCGTTATGAACCGGCTGTTCATCGTATAGCAAATCTGTCACACGATGCCCCAAAGGCTTGGAAACATCAATGACATAAGAAACACCAGCGTAGTAATCGTAGTTGTAGTGCTCTACCTTGGGCTTTGTAAAACGATCCGAGACGACGAGCTGACCATCTTCATTTAGATCAAAGTACTCCGCTGTTCTTTCAATTGCCTGACGCAATACCGAACCGGTAATACTTAGAATCACTAGGGTATTGGGATAAGGATAGGTCGTTAAAATGTCTCTTCGTCGTACAATTTTAGGAAAGCCTGCAATTTCATTTGCCAAACTAACCGCAGAAATGCATGCTCCGGAATATGCTAACTGAATTTGATTAAAAAATGCCGCAATCTCACTGCCTTGGGATGCCATTTCAATCGCCGAAGCCGGCAATAATTCATGGTCAAGTGTTCCTACAACTTCATCAAGCCAAAGCTGTGTTCCTTTTTCCTCTTCTAAAAATTTGGTTTGCAATTGCGGACTACATTTTCCGGCGGCAGCTATTACCTCACTCGTTATGGATTTTCTTTGTTCATCCACTGTAACTTGAATATGGTGAAATTCTTTTCCGCAGTCAGTAGGCTGTACCACATAAGTACCATGCAGGAATCTGCCTTCAATCGACATATGCTGATGCCCGGTCAAAAGAAGATCAAAATCCAATTCTTCGCAGAGCCTGTATGCGATATTTTCTGAACTCGTAGAGAGAATTTGCCCAGTCGATAAATCTCGTTCAAACCCTCCATGGTAAATACAGAGCGTAACATCAGCTTGTCCGCGTATTTCATCCAGTGCAGCCTTTGCGGCAGAAAACGGATCTCCGATTTTCATGCCTTTCAGATGCTCCGGTTTCTCCCAAATATTAATATGATCCGTTACAATTCCTACGATACCGACACGCAAACCGTTTTGCATTGTTTTTATTGAATAGGGGAAGCACACTTTTTTATTTGGTGCATAAATATTCTGACAAACACAGGTGGCATCCAGCGCTTGAAGATAGGTGTTTAAATAGCCAGTACCATAATTAAAATCATGGTTTCCAAGCGTTACATAGTCATACCCGCATAAATTCATAATGTTTGCAATCATTGCTGCATTGCCCGCAGAATCGTGACAAAATGCAGCAAAGGCGGAGCCTTGTAAGATGTCGCCTCCATCAATAATCAAAGTGTTTTCATCTTTGCGAAAGCGGTTTGCGCATTTGAATAATCCAATGTTTTTTTCTCCTAAACTGCGATAGTCTGTTGGGTAGAAATAGCCGTGAAGATCGGAAGTAAAATAAATATCCAGTAGTTTATGTGTCATTGAATAATCAACCTCTAGCAAGCTTCACCCTGATTTTTGAAGAGATCCATTCAATGATTAAAACTAAAATAATCAATCCTACTAGAATAGATCCGACTTCATTCCATCGGTAGGAGCTCATTGCAAAAATAAGTGGAGCACCAATTCCGCCCGCTCCGACAAGACCAAGAACCGTTGCATCGCGCAGGTTCATATCAAAACGGTAAATCAGTGTGGACATAAAGTCCGGGAAAAGCTGCGGCAGTATTCCATATCGTATCTTTTGAAACGTGGTACATCCTGCTGCATCCAGTGATTCTAAAATTTGTTTATCCAAATCTTCAATGCTTTCAATGAACATTTTTGAAACCATTCCAATGGAGCATAGGGACATTGTCAGAAGTCCGGCAAAGGGTCCAGGCCCGGTTACTCGGATAAACATAAGACCATAGATGAATACCGGAATTGTGCGTATAGCAGTAATGGAAAATCTGCCGATTAGCGCAATGCCCTTTGGCATAATATTGGTTGCGGATAAAAAGGAGAGCGGCACAGAAATAATTGCACCTACGATTGTGCCTAGAAAAGCAATACAAAGCGTCTCCAATAGTAAGTATGGAACACCAGAAGTGGTTAAATTAAGCAGCATTTTAGTTTCGGGATGAAAAATACCGAATATGATATTTTTTGCCACGCTTGCTCCGTCATTTCTTAATTCGTTCCATACAATTGTTGTGCTGGACCAAGCAAGGATACAAGCTATAAAAAGTGCAATTGACAGCTTTATGATCCAAATTTTGGGTGCATTGCGGTAAGTCGTTTCAATTGTTTTATTCATGTAAGCACCCCCTAAGTAAGACGTTTGCGAATAGCGTGACTCAGCCATTCGATGATTAATACGGTTCCAAACAGCACAATCAAAATCATGCCTACACTGCTGTATTCCCGCCAGCCGATTTTTTCATTTAAAATAAGACCTAATCCGCCTGCACCTACATAACCCAAAATGGAGGCATACCGAACATTACCTTCCAAACAGAATAGAGATATCGACAGATAGACCGGCAGTATTTGAGGGAAAACAGCGGTAATAAAGCCGCGAAGACGATTTGCACCCATTGCTTCCATCGCCTCAAAAGGCCCCATATCAACCGTTTCAATAATTTCAAAAAGCTGTTTACCAATATAAGCAAATGTAAATACAGCAATTGCAACTGTACCAGCCATTGTTCCGAGTCCGAAAATATAGGTTGCAATCAGTGCACTGACCAAAGTCGGAAGTGTACGAACGAGACTTAAAAACAGGCGCACGATTCCTACCACAAACCGATTTGTTACAATGTTGCTTGCGGCTAAAACTGCGAATGGAACAGCAAGAGCCGATCCGACAACCGAACCAAGCAGTGACATTTTAATGGTATCCAATAGAGGTTCCCAAATTTTTGGCATGTATGCGGTTTTTGGAGGGAACATCTGCTCCAACATTACGAAAAATTGGTTACCGCGTTTAAAAATTGTGGAGAGCTGAAAGCCGGTTACTTTTACCGAGATAACAGAAGCAATGATGAGAATGAGCAGGATCAGCGGGGTCCGTGTGAACTTTTCCTCCACATATTTTCCGTTTGCCAATTCTAAGCGTGTCGGTTTAAAGATACGGTCATACAGCGTCATGCTTTCGCCTCCTCTGAGGCATCTTTTTCAGCATAAATTTCATCCAAAACGTCCTGTGTAACAGCAGAGACCGGACCGTCAAATACAATTTTTCCGGCACGGATTCCGATGATGCGATCCGCATATTCCATAGCCAGTTCCACGTGATGGATGTTTAGCAAAATTGAAATGTTCATTTCTTGATTTATTTTTACAAAGTCCATCATTACCTGCTTGGCTGTAACCGGATCCAATGCAGCAACCGGTTCGTCTGCCAATATGACCTTTGGATTTTGCGCAAGGGTACGAGCGAGCGCAACACGCTGCTGCTGGCCGCCGGATAGTTGGTCAGCACGAATATATGCCTTATCTAATATACCGACTTTATCAAGCGATTCCAGTGCAATAATCTTGTCTTTACGCCGGAAAGCACCCAAAAGCACTCGCCAGAAAGGCATATCCGGCACTCTGGCTGCCAATACATTTCGGATGACTGTGGTACGGGTAACTAAATTGAACGACTGGAATACCATACCTACACCGCGTCTAAAATTGCGAAGTTTCTTGCCGCGCAATTCACTTACATTCACGCCGTCTACGGTCAGAGTACCAGACGTAATATTATGCATTCGGTTTACAGAGCGCAGCAAAGTAGACTTACCGGCTCCGGAACGACCGATGATTGCTACGAATTCACCTTCTTGGATTGAAATCGTCACATCGTCTAATCCAACAACTCCGTTGGGATAGACTTTAGAAACATGGTCAAATACAATCATTTACAACTTCTCGCCTTTCTGGTAGATTGGGGTCTAGCAGAGGAGGGTTATGCTGGATTATGCATCCGGCATAATCCTCCGATCTGCTGTTTCGTTGCTTTTTAACCCATTGCTGATAAAGTCTGAATGAGTTCTTGAGCAGCACGCTCGTTGTCGTAATCGGCAGATACAGCTTTTTGATAACCGTTATGACTGTAAATTGCGATTACTTCTTTGCCTTCCGGTGTATTTCCGATATTAATGAACGCATTCTGCAACGCAGTAATCAGCGCTTCATCCATAATGGCAGAAGTTTTGCTGACAGAAACGGTGTCGTTGTAGATAGGAGCAGTAACACCGATTACATTGGTCTCTTCCCAAATAGAAGCTGTACGTCCAAATTCACTGTTCCAGCGTTCCGCATAGTCACGGCGCGCATCGGCATAAGTCATCAGGACATCAACTTGACCGGAAGCGAGACGAGCGAAAGCACTTGCATAGGAATCCGACTGAACAGCACTGTTCAAATCCGTAATTCCTTTTTCAAAATGTTCCTGGAGCCAAAGTGCAGGATAGATGTAGCCTGCAGGAGAAGATGATCCCATAATGCTCCAGTTTGCGCTGTTAACTTCGTCCCAAGTGAGTTCTTCACCGGCGTTTACTTTTTCAGCCAGTGCTTGACCTGCTGGAGATGGGCCGGCAATCATCAGTGCACGATAGGAAACTGCCTGTTTTTCAGAAGCCTCGGTTGGCTGGCCATCGTTCCAGTCTTTTGCATCATCAAAGTCTTTGCTCAAACCGTCACGGGTTGCCGTCAAAATAACATCGCAGCCATCGTCATATAAGACATATGTACCGCCGGGGATAAGACCAACGTCGGCAGTGCCTGCGCTTAATGCTTCACCGACAGCCTCATATGTAGTACCAACAGAGATCACTACTTCGCCTACATCATAGTTTTCTTTCAGCAGTTCGTCTTTTAGAAGCTGTTTCAAAGGTTCTGTAACGGTTACGATTTCGCTGGGTTCTCTTGAGGGGACAAAGTAAATGTTTAGTTTGTCGAGCTTAACTACGCTGTTTTCTTCTTGTTCTGGTTCGTTTTCCGAAGGTTCAGCAGGTTCGGCTGACTCAGCAGATTCAGCAGGCTCAGGTTCGGCGGGCTGATTGCCACCACAGCCGGCAAGGGCGGACAAGCACATAACCATAGCTAGTGCAAGTGTAAGAAACTTTTTCATTATTCATCCTCCTACTAATATTATTTATGGAATAACAAAAATGCTGTATCGATTTATCCCACTGTAAATGTTTGTGTCAGCATTTTTGATTTTCCTTTTTTAATACGCAGATTTGCGGGTCCTTCATCGATATTTTCATTTAACTTCATAAGGATGGTTTTATAAGCTACTCCATTTTCATCTGCGGTTACATTAAAGGGTTCCGAATATCCGTAATTTGTTGTCCAATTAGATCCATCTGTTGAAAATACGGCAATCTGTTGACCGCCGTCAAAATAACTTCCAATCGTCAAGGAAGAGACTTCAGTATCTGCATCCAAGCCGCTGATTTTTACAACAACCGCCGTTTCCAGTCCCCTCTGAATCTTACTTGGATAGT
The DNA here is from genome assembly GCA_938014855.1 of uncultured Clostridia bacterium. Classification (GTDB taxonomy): domain Bacteria; phylum Bacillota; class Clostridia; order Oscillospirales; family Ruminococcaceae; genus Anaerotruncus. Next base: position 7,601 of record CALLQM010000404.1, read on the forward strand.
AAGCGTCATAGGTTACACCGCTTCCGGTTGATGGTTTTGAGATGGTGCAGGAATCGGTCAACAGTGTGTTCGAACCCTGCTTCAATCGAATCGAGAACGGACCGCTTGCGGTATCGTCCAGTTGGAACATCAGCGTTTTTGAAGCACAGCCTGTATCATCTGTGTCAATAGAAAAAGTATCGCTGTATCCGTAATGATCGGGGAATGAACTTCCGATGTCGGCAAATTTTCCGATTTGGGTACCGCCCTCAAGATATGCGCCCACTTTATAATCGGAATACGAGGTATTTGCGGTTAAACCGGAGAAATAGATAGTCAAGGGTAAAGGCTGTCCAGCAACAATTTGTTTTGGCATGCCTAAAATATATGGATCGGTTTCCGAGGCGGAACCAACATATCCGTAAGATCCGGACCTAAATGTGGTCGTATCATACCATTTGTAACCAGCCTCAGGATCGGCCCATGGTTCTTTTTGTGGTTCAGTCGACTGAGACGGGGTTTCAAAATCATGCAGAGTCGTAGGCGTATCTAGCTGGATGCCTTGACTGGAAAAACTGGTATACGATTCTTGATCTGCCAGCCAATCCGTCAGCTGAATCAGCAGTGTGGAATCGTCCTGCTCAGAAAATCCGTCGTAAGTTTTTTTGCTGCTGCCGTTTTCTTCACGGCGATACTTAGGAGATGCATCTTCAACTGCAGAAGAGTCCCCGATAAAAGCAGCTTTTCCGGAACCGACTTTGGCGATGGCCACAAAGGCACCTTCTTCAACTCCGCCGCCATTGTAAACACCTTCGTCAACCGCGAATGACCATTTGTCGCTGGCAGTCAAACCGTCGGGAAGATATACAATTCCTTTTGCAATATCTGGATCGAGTATTGCAATGGTGGCACCGGCATGCATAGCAACCGATGAAACTCCGTTTGTAATATCAAAACACTGTGCGGGATCTACAATTGTAGTTGCGTTTAAATCCCCAAGTGCATTATACCTGAACCGAACGCCGAAATTTGTCGCCAGCCAGTCACTGCCATCGACATTGTCCATTGCTTCGCTGGCAGCTTCATCCGAACTCATGCCCTTTGCAGGCTGAGAATAGGCTCCTCGGCGGTAACCATTAAAGACTTCAGAAGAATCCCATCTGTTCTTATTTCGGTCAGCATTGTAGTGGTCAGAAATAAAAAAGACTCCTCCGCCGTTTTTAGCGTATTTCAAAATAGCATTCTGTTCTGTAGTTTTAAATGGAATATTTGCTTCCGGGATGACAAAAGCGTCATAGTCCTGTAAATCTGAATATGTAATGGGGGTGTTTTGCCTTAACTCTGTAACGTAGTATCCTTCGTCGGACAAGGCTTCGGCATAGTCGGAAAAAGCTCCGTCAATCACCCAGTCTGCGGCTCCCGCAGTTTCACCATGGGTATTGTCAAAGAGAATCTGTAATCCATTCGAGGTCTGAGGTTCAATGATTGGTGCTGGGTCAAGATAACTTTCGGCCATTGCTGTGAATGAGAACGACATCTGCAATGCAGTAACAACTGCGATAAACACGCAAACCCTTTTCTTAACGACAGTTTTAAACTTCTTCATGTTGACTCCTTTCCCGAATGTGTATATTTTTCTGACTGCCTTATAAAAAAATAAGAGCAGTATGCTTACTATTAGTATAGCACACTGCTCCTGTATAAATATAACTATTTAAGTAAATATATTTCTATTCATGAGAAAGTTCCGTTTGTTTTTGTGAAACATAACCAAAATATGAGCTAACCAGTTCCTCAAAAGCCAGGATCGCTCTACCAAAAAATGGGTTCGGAATACCGCCGATCAATGTTTGTTTTGCGCCATCCACAATGAAGGTTAAATCGGATAATTCCGATAATGTTGAGTGTTCTCGCTTTGTAAAGGATACCACTTTATAACCATTCTGCCGTGCGGACTTCACATCATTAACAACCGATTCAGATTCGCCGCTCTGTGAAATTGCGATAATGAGGGAAGGGTCAACATTGGTGGACATTCCCCGGACTTTTTCATTGAACACCATAAAATCATAGAAATGCACACTGTTAAAAACCATAAATCCGCAAACTGCTAATCGCTGTACAAAATAATCTGCCACCAAGGAAGAAAATCCGTTGCCGATAATAAAGATTTTTTTCTCCTGTACTTCTGACAGATACTCACAAAAAGTATGTTCCATTTTTGTACTGTAATTATCAATAAGGTCCCGTAGATTTTCTGTTCTTGGGACTTTATCAACATCACCGACTTGTCGTGAAAGGTCGTAAAATAGTTCGCTGTATCCGTCAAAACCCAAGCGTTTGCACATTCTCATAATGAATGTAGGGGAAACAAAGTTTTCAGAAGCGACCTGTTGAATCCCTAATTTTCGATCACCATTTTCAATATGACTTATAATACTCCGTATAATTTGATTGTCTTCATCAGACAGCAGGTTTGTCAAAATGTAATAGCTGCTATTCATTATCTTGTCGCCATCTCCTTATAAGGATAATAGTATGACACCATAAAGAATCAGTATATAAAACACAGAATTTTTAATATTATGCGTTCTTAAAAAAGTACATGCAATGATTGATTCCATTCTTACTTATAATACCATAGATCGATGAATTCAGTCAAACAATCTGCGGTAAATTATGGGGTTTTTAGAAAAAATATAAACTATATAAAATTGTAAAAGGACATTGGCGTCCTGTAATGAATAGAATACATTGGGATGTTAAAATTGTGGATTTAATATGATAAAAAAGGAGGAATTATTTTGGCAACTTTAATAGTACCATCTGTCGCTTATCCAACCATTCAGTCTGCGATTGATGCAGCAAACCCCGGCGACACGATTTCTGTTGCCGCGGGAGTATACAGCGAACAGATTACCATTGACAAATCCCTTTCGCTGATTGGCGCAGGGGCTGATATAAATCCAGTAAACGGCGGAAGACCTGGTGGAGAAAGTATAATCGACAGCCAGTATGCAGTCAGCATAACGGCGAGTAATGTTGTTTTTAACGGCTTTGAGATTCGAAATTTCCGGTACGGAATCACGATTCCGTCAGCAGCTTTTGAATCACCATTGTATACCGTTGAAAATATTTTAATCAACTATAACTGGATTCATGCGGATGATGCATGGGTCGGCATTGTTGCTCAACCAGGGGTTCTGCGAAAAATGACAATCACCAATAATATAATTTATGTCGACAATATTTCAGGAGGCGGAGACCCCTATGCGCTTGCTGCCATTGCATTTTCCAGTGGTGCCACTGCAAATCCGATCTATGAAAAAATTGTAATTGCTAATAATGAAATCAAAAACCTTAGCGGGATGTATGGAATTTTTGCAGGTGCAAATCCCAGTGCCTATCTGATAGACGAAATGAAAATAACTTGTAACCATTTCCAAAACACATCGAGTGGGGAAAACTTCAATATTGGAAATATTTTAAACGGACAATTTACAAACAATGTTGTGGAAAATTCGGGAGGCACGATCGGTATCCAATCCGGGCTTATTTCCGGAAACTCCTTTATAAATGGTGGACATCTTAGCTTGTGGGGAACTGAATACGGATTTACCCGGCCATCCACAGATGTAAAAATTATAAACAATATCTTTACCAATGAGGAGTACGGCTTAGGTCTTCGTATCAGACAAGGTGCCCAACCACAGACCATCTTTGTGAATTAGAATGTATTTCGTGAGTCCGGGATTGGTCCCTCAACACCTCCCGATTACAGCACTGGCTATTTGATCCGGAACGAAGAGGCTGGTACACTGGATGCAACATTTAACTGGTGGGACAGCAAAGAAGGACCTACCGGTAACGCAGGAGATTTTGCGGGCTCTGTAACGACTTCACCTTGGATTACCAGTTATACGGATGATCCGGATCATCAGACAAAGCCTGATTGTTGGCCGTTGTCGACGTTTCTGTCCGTACAACCGGGATTTTGGCCTCGATTTGCATGCGATATCGAATATATTGGAAAAACCTGCTTCACAAGGAAAGAATGCCCGGTGCTTGTTGCACAGGTATCCTATGTTGGAGGTGACGGAAGCGGTATTCCAGTCAAATTTAAAATTGGATCGTGCCGATTTAAAACAAAGACATTGGTTGGCGGTGTAGCTTGCATTTGTCCAGGTGCCCTCTGTCCTGGTGAATACCGAGTTTTCGTACGCACAGGACCTCACGTTTCGACGCAAACAATCATAATAGGATTCTGCTGCTTGGAATAATCGAAAAGATTCCGTCGACTTATGAACGGTTCGATTGCTGACGGATAAAATAAAATCCCTCTGTTGTAGGATAAAACCTATGACAGGGGGACTTTCATTTTTTATGAAATGTAAAGCAAAAGTTGGCATAAATATTGCTTGTATATAATAGCGGGAGTTTATTTATAAATTCGGAAAAACAAATAAAGCCGGATTTTTAAGAGTGAGAGGGAGGTCGGCAATTATGAAGGAAACGACGCAATCAAAGGTGATGACATCAGAACAAGCCATTCGAACATTTTTAAAAGATGGCGACTGCCTGGCTTTAGGAGGATTTTCAACAAACCGCAGAGCATACGGCTTAGTACGAGAAATTATTCGTCAGCGAAAAAAGAATTTGTACTTGGAAGGAGGACCTTCCGGCGGTGACGTTGACATGCTGATCGGTGCAAAATGTGTCGACACGATGATCATTGGATACATAGCAAATGCGGGATATACAATGGTTTGCAGGCGTTTTCGAGCGGCTGTGGAAAACAATGAAATTTTGTTTGACGACTATTCATTGGATGTGCTGACAATTGCATATCATGGAGCGGCTTTAGGACTAAGCTATGTTCCTGTTAAAAATATGCTGGGTTCGGATTTGGTGGATAAATGGGGAATTTCAGAGGAAGAACGCAGGAAAAATCCGAAACTTCCACCTAAAAAATTTGTCATTCAAGACGATCCGTTTCACCCCGGAAACAAGCTTTGCCTTGTCCCGACCCCAAAGATTGATGTGGCATGCATCCATGTGCAAAAGGCTTCGCCGGATGGGACATGCCGGCTGGAGGGTGCGCAGTTTCAGGATATTGATATTGCAATTGCTGCAAATCACACGATCATTTCCTGCGAAGAATTGATTTCAAATGAAGAAATGCGGCGGCATCCAGAAAAAAATTCAATCCCCGGACTTTGCGTTGACGCAGTGGTGCCAATTCGGTATGGAGCTCATCCGTCTCAGTGTTACGGCTATTATGATTACGACAGTAAAGCGTTGTGGGATTACGATAAGATCAGCCGTTCACAGGACGATTTTGAACAATTTATTGATGAATACGTCTATCATTGCCCTACGCATGCGGAGCATGTGGACAAAATTGGTGC
>CALLQM010000405.1 GCA_938014855.1 uncultured Clostridia bacterium
TGCTTTACCGCTCCGTTTTCGGTGTATGTAAGATAATGAACGCCATTGATACGGTCGGGATAGGTTTTGACTGTGTGGAAGCCTGTGCGTTTTTGGACTTTTCCAACGCTTTCCCGAACCATATTGACAGCATTCGGGGAACGGTATGACTTAACGTTCGCAGGCTCATTCGTAAAGTCATTTCCTTTGAAAGTTTCGATTTCAAATTTCTTTTTGGTTTGTGCAGGCGGCAAGTTCCATTTTGCCATTATTCCCACATCCTAACCGTACTCACTACACTTGCGACTTGTTTCGGCTGCATGTTGGCCAAGATGTCGTTTTTTCTATCCTCAAAGTCGTTGCGGTACATAGAGGCTTTGCGCTCGTCGTCGTCTAGCCAAACATAAAAGCCCATCAGCAGAGGGACAAGCGTACATACGTCATAGTCCAGCTCTAATTCGTAATCGTCCGCGGTTGTGCCGGTAACCGGATTAGGGAACTTTTTGTACCACACTTCAAACTGACCACGTTCGGAACGGTTCAAAAGAATGGAGCTTCTACCATCTTTTTTGTAGTCTCTTACTGTTCTATAGCTGTTTCCGGATGAAAAACTTCCCTGAAAGATTGGTTCCTTATCCGCAAAGTCAAAGAAAACTGTATCGTCATCCGATTTGGTTAATTCCGCGATATCGTAGCGCAGATATTGAGAAAATGGCTGTATATCTTCCTCTGTCGCGCCAAGTAGAGTGCCATACATAGCCATGTTGCGAATCATGTAGCCGTAATCACCGGAAAACGTTAGCGTCACATTGCCGTCAATAAACCCCTTGTACGGCTTGAATTCTCCGTTCGACTGCATGTCTATTGTGGTTGTATCAACGCCATTTGTGAGGGTGGCTGTGCCGTTTCCGTTGCACTCGAAGTAATAGGCTTTTACACCGGATGCCTGCAAAGGAGCAGACGGCATGTTGTTTGGGTATTGGTATAAATCCATCATGCTAAGCGAATTCGGTAGCAGATTTTCAAGCGGGTTATGTGTTATAACGTACTTTGCAAGGATTGGCTTGACTGTGGTTGCGACAATGTTCATAGCGCGGTTTGCCGCTTCTACAAATAGTGATGGGTTTTTCTGAAACGCCGTTGCCTTGTCGAAACCTAAATTGATGCACTCTGATTTTATATAACCCCACGTTCTTTTCATTGTTTCACCGCCTTTTAAATTCACTTCTGCGGGTACTGCCCCCGCCTTGTCTATTAAAGTGATAAAGGGGCATAAAGCCCCTGTTTACGGTAATACGACCGCTGCCATTTTTACAGCGGCATTTTCGGGGATAATAAGCACTTTTCCCTTGTTGGTTCCGCTGACGTTTTTGAAGCGCCCGCTTTCCGCAACAAATAGCGCTTTTTTGCCGAATGCGATTTCCTGTGTGACGTCCGCGACGCCCTGAATGCCGTCTCCCGCCTTGATTGTTACGTCATAGGCGGTATCTGCGCTCGTGTTTTCAAATACAAGCAGAATCTTTGAATCCTGCGCTCCATAATCGACGGTAAACCCGTCCGCAGCTGCGGTCGGCGCGGTCATTGCAAGAGCGTCTGCATCGAAAGTGTTCCAGGTTAAAACCTCCGGGGTAATAGCTGTTACTGCCATTTAAAATTCCTCCTTACGCGGTATACTTGACGTTCATGACGACCATTTCTTTTGGGCGTACAATCTTACCGTCATACAGTACAAAGCCCTTGACGGCGTCGCTGAACCGTTTTTCAGGTCTATATGCTTCGGTGTGCGTCATGGGGTTTACAAAAGCAATGGCACGTTTGGTGCGTACCATAATAAGGTCTGTTGCGCCGTTGTTTGCGGTTGCAATGTTGTTCGACATTTTAATCACGACGTTGCCATAGCGGCCAACTCTGCCGTTTTCTAACATCTTGCTGTTGTCGGTATCGAGTTTGGTGTAAGCTTGTTTCAGCAAGAAGTAAAATCTGGGCGAACAGGTAAGTACAATTTCGGTGCTGGGGGAAACGTCATTCTCGTAGAGCTTTTGGATAGCCGCATCAATCTTTTCAAGGACATTCGCAGCAGTAATCTGGTATGCGGCAGCCGCGTCTTTGATCGCGTCTGCGTTGGATGCAAACGAAGCAATAAACTTATCCATAGTGTTTGCGAGACCCTCGGACGTTTCTTTGGAAAGAGCGTCCATAACGCCGCCGACTGCCTGTCGCTTGTCAATGTCGTCCACCTTGTAGTTAAAGTGCGCAATGTGGTTGATCGGCATGGCGATAGAGGTGTCTTCGACGTCCTCGGCATCGGACAACGTAATGTCTTTGTCTGTGGTTTCTGTGATAGTTGGCTTGCCCACACCAAGGATACGAACAGAATCACCTTTCGCTTTGACTTTGCCCTCATATTGGCGGTTGCAGTCCTCCGCAAACACACACATTCTTTCCAGCTCTCTGTTGATCTGCTCCGCCCACACGGTCGGAATAAAATTCTGATATGCCATAATTACACTCCTTTAAACAATCGTTCTCTTGATTTCTGGACTTTTGCCCAGTTCTTGTGTACATCCTCGGCGGTCATGGATTTAAGCTGCTCAATCGTGTAGAACTCGCTCTCGTCCGCGCCGGAAGTATTGATGTCCCCCATTGACGGTGGTACCGGATTTGTGCGCTTACGCTCCGCCAACGCGATTTCGTAGGCTGTGATAGGGTCAATGTCCATCGCACGTGCCTTAATGAATGTCTCGCCTAAGTCATCAACCGTTTCCGCGGTTTCTTTCGGGTATGCCTTTTTGACTTCCGCAAGGTCGTTATCGAACTGAATTTGGTTTACCTGTGCTTGTAGGCGCTCTGCTTTTTCAGCCGCCTGTCTGTATTCGGGTGACTGGTACATTGCCTTTTGCAAAAGTGCCTGTTGCTCCTGTAAGGAAACGCCGTTATGTTGCGCTAACTGCGCGATCTGCTGTTGCTGTTCCCACTCCTTGAAAGCCGCCTCACTGTCAATGGGTTTGCCATTGTATGGGTTGGTTTGCCCTGCATAGGTTGTTTTATAAAAGTTATCAATGCGCTGTTGTGCCGCTTCTGCGGCTTTCTGCTCTGCTTCACGGCGAATCTTTGCAAACTGTGCGTTTTCTTCCGCTGACTGTGCAGGTTTGGCGATTTCCTGCTGTCCCTCTGCGGTGCTTTCGGTGCTAGCGTCCGTGTGCTCCGCTTCGGCGCCTGTTCCTTGGTCATCGGTTGTTGGAGC
>CALLQM010000406.1 GCA_938014855.1 uncultured Clostridia bacterium
TTGCTCGAACATATGGATGCCTGTGGATTCACCGTGAAAAACGGCGATTTGCGAACGCTGTTATAACGCGTCAAATGTGGGAATAGATAGGTGCTGGTGTGCCTTGCGGTCTTCAAAACCGTTGTGGGTGGCTTTATCACTGCCTGGGTGGGTTCGATTCCCACATATTCCCGCCAAAAACACCGCTTAAACAAATTGTTTAAGCGGTGTTTATCCTCTGTAAAAGAACCGATTATAAAAATAGAATGGAAAACGGCAAACATGAGCCGAGAAAAGGCAGGAAACAACATGGAAGCTCAAACAAATCGTCCGAATCACAAACCTAAAAATCATCAAACGTCCGGGCAGTGTCCGCTTTATAAAAAATGCGGAGGATGCCAATTACAAAATATGACTTATCCGGAACAACTGCGTTGGAAACAGGTACTGGTTGAACGGCTTTTGCGGAAATTTTGCCGTGTAGAACCGATTATCGGGATGGAAAATCCGTATCATTATCGAAATAAAGTGCAGGCGGCGTTTGGACTGACACGGGACAAAAAGATTATTTCTGGTGTCTATCAGTCAAGTACGCACCGTATTGTACCGGTTGATGATTGTTTGATTGAAGATAAAAAAGCGGATGAAATCATTGTGACCGTGCGCAAGCTGATCAAAAGCTTTAAACTTCAGCCGTACAACGAACAGCGCGGCACGGGACTTTTGCGCCATGTGTTAGTGAAACGGGGCTTTTCGAGCGGACAGATCATGGTGGTACTTGTGACGTCTACTCCAATTTTCCCTGCGAAAAAGCGATTCACGGAGGCTTTGCGCAAAGAACATCCGGATATTACGACAATTTTGATGAATGTCAATCCGTATCGTACCAACTTGATGTTAGGCAATACCGAAAAAGTGCTTTATGGACCCGGATATATTGAAGATACGCTTTGCGGTTGTATTTTTCGTATATCTGCAAAATCATTTTATCAAATCAATCCCGTGCAGACGGAGCGCTTATACAGCAAAGCAATTGAAATGGCGCAGCTTACCGGTACCGAAACTGTAATTGATGCTTATTGCGGGATCGGAACCATCAGCTTAATTGCCGCGAAACATGCCGGAAATGTGATCGGCGTGGAAGTCAACGGTAATGCAGTACATGATGCGATTGCGAATGCGAAACGCAATCAAATCAAAAATGCGTATTTTTACCATGCGGATGCCGGTGAATTCATAGAATCAATGGCGCAGGAAGGAGAGTCCGCGGATGTGGCTTTTTTGGATCCGCCTCGCGCCGGATGTGATGAAAAGTTTCTATCCTCACTGGTTACACTTTCTCCAAAGAATATTGTTTATATTTCCTGTAATCCTGAAACGCAGGAACGCGATGTGCACTATTTAATGAAAGCGGGATAC
>CALLQM010000407.1 GCA_938014855.1 uncultured Clostridia bacterium
CGGTTGGCTGATAAACACCGGTCAGCATGTTAAAAACGGTCGTTTTACCGGCTCCGTTCGGCCCAATCAGCCCGACCAGTTCGCTTTTTCCGATTTCAAGCTCAAAATTCTCAACGGCTTTGAGTCCGCCGAATGTAATACCAAGTTTATCTGCTTTTAAAACTGGCTGATTCATTCGTTAGCCCCTCCTTTCTCAGCTTTGGCAGGCTTTTTGGTTCGTTTGCCAAACAGCCGGTCAATCACACGTGTCAGGGAGAATTCATATGTTCCAAGCAGTCCGGACGGTTTGAAGATCATGACTACAATCAGCACAACGGAGTAAATCAGCATGCGGTAGTCCGAGAACTGACGCAAAAATTCCGGCAATGCGGTAAGTCCGACCGCGGAAAGAATCGATCCTGTAATGGATCCCATACCGCCCAAAACGACCATAACCAAGATATCGATGGATTTCATAAATCCAAAGTTTGCGGCTCCCAAAACAGCTAAATACTGCGCATAAATTCCGCCTGCAACTCCGGCAAAAAATGCCGCAAATGTGAACGCCAATACCTTATAGTACGTATTGGGAATACCCGACGCCTCCGACGCAATATCGTCTTCACGAATTGCCATGATTGCGCGCCCATGCCGCGAACGAATAAACATGAACATAACGGCAACGCAGATTATCATTACAATATAAACAACATTTAAGGTTGCCAGTTTCGGGATTTTTTTCAATCCCTGCGCGCCGCCGGTAAACGAAAGGTTTTCAATCAAAACTCGGATAATCTCACCAAATCCGAGCGTGATAATTGCCAAATAGTCGCCTTTTAGCCGCAGAGCCGGAATTCCGACAATCAGCCCGAAAAAGGCGGCGACCAATCCGCCTATCACCAAAGAAAGCAAAAAGTATGCGGTTCCGGCGGCTGTCGGCGAACCTTTGACCAATAAGGTAACACCCAAACCATCCTGCACGTATTTCACAAACAAAGCGGCGCTGTATGCACCGATTGACATAAATCCGGCATGTCCCAGCGCAATTTGACCCAGAAAACCGGTCGTGATATTGAGCGAGACTGCTAGAATGATATTAATGAAAATCGTCATAATGATTCCGCTGATATAACGATTGATAAGCCCCTGACTGCTAGCCGCTAAAAGCACCATAAACATCAGCACAACTGCGGCAAAGTTGACCAGATAGGCACGGAAAATTTCCTTTTTCGTTTTCAACAATCTCACCTACACTTTCTCGCCGATGTTCTTGCCAAAAATACCCGTAGGCTTCACCAGCAGAACGATAATTAAAATCGAAAATACCACAGCATCTGCCAACTGCGTGGAAATGTAGCCTTTGGTCATACTTTCGACAAGACCGATGAGAACGCCGCCCAGCATAGCCCCAGGTACGCTCCCAATGACGCCCAATCCCGCAGCAACGGATGCTTTCAGCCCCAGCATCGTTCCCATATACGGCTGAACCTGCGGGTAAGCGGCGCAGTACATTACAGCGGCCACTCCGGCAAGGCCGGAACCAATTGCAAAGGTCAATGAGATGGTACGGTTAGTGCTGATTCCCATCAAAATCGCCGCTTTTCCGTCTTCCGAAACAGCACGCATGGCTTTGCCCATCCGTGTACCTTTAATGAACAACTGCAGTCCGGCCATTATAAGGATTGATAGAACAATCGTAATAATTGAAATTCCGGAAAACTGAATCGGTCCGATATTGACCGGTTCCATATGAAAAACATTACTGACCGGACGCGGTGCAGATGAGAATAACAAAAGAGCCAAATTCTCCAAAAACAAGCTGACCGCAATCGCTGTAATCAACACCGAAAGGCTGGGCGCACCACGCAACGGCTTATATGCAATTTTCTCAGTCAGGACGCCAATTAATGTACATACAACAACCGAACCGATTACACATACCCATGCCGGCATGCCTAAATTTACTAGAAATGGAATGGAGAAAACGGCCACATAGCCTCCAACCATTATAAAGTCTCCATGAGCAAAGTTAATCAGTTTTACGATGCCGTATACCATGGTATATCCCAATGCAACAAGAGCGTATACACTGCCCACTTGGATGCCATTGATGACCTGCTTGATAAAAAGTACAAAATCCATGCGCTCCTCACCCTTCCTCAAAAAATTGGGAAATCAAGCAAAACCTATGTCCTGCTCCACACCCTCAAACCCAAATATGTATAAAATATAACCATTTGCCAAATGGGCAGAGCAATCCGCTCTGCCCATCAGCAAATGCATATGAATTGAATCTGTTTACAATTTATTATGCTTCAACCTTTGCGGCCAGTTCTGTTTTGCCGTCCACAAATTTGGTAACAGCAACGCTCTTGATGGGGTCGCCGTTTTCATCAAATGTGATGTGTCCGGTTACGCCGTCAAACTCGGATGCTTTGAGTGCATCAATGATAGCCTGGCTGTCGGTAGATCCTGCACGCTCAATGGCATCGGCCATAATGAATGCAGAGTCGTATCCAAGAGCCGCAAATGCATTTCCATCCATGTTAAACTCAGCTTTATATTTTTCCAAGAAAGCTGCCGCCGCTTCATCCGCAGCAGAATAGTGGTTGGAGAAATAGCCATTGTTGGCAACGGTATATTTATCGGCAGGCAGTGTGCTCAATACACCATCCCAGCCGTCTCCGCCAAGAATTGCGCCTTCAAATCCAGCGGTACGCGCTTGGTCAAGAATCAAAGAGACATCGCCATAATAGTCCGGTACAAAAAGAGCATCCGGAGCAGTTGCAATGACTTTGTTGAGCAGGGTGGTAAAGTCGGTGTCAGCAGCGGCATAGCCTTCAAACGC
>CALLQM010000408.1 GCA_938014855.1 uncultured Clostridia bacterium
ATAAGTAAGGATTCTCTGCGTCCCAAAGCTGCGCTTTCGGTATGTCCAGTGACAACTTTGCCAATGAGTCCTTGACCTCTGTCAGACCTTCAGCAATTTTCCTGCCCTTGTCAAATATTAATGCTCTCAGCTGTTCCCCGCCCGTAACGTCAGCCTCAATTTGTATCCTGTCAATTTCCGGTGTTGTGATTTTTACTCCCTCCGGCTGAATATAACATTCCTCTCCCACATAAAGGTTCACTTTACGATAGATTCCACTGCCGGAATACCATCTGCTGTTCGGGCATTTTGAATTATCAGCAACCACTTTAAGCTGATTGCTCTCTCCATATACAAGACCATTCTCTAACGGCACATAGAAATTAGAATACCCGTATATATTTGTGCCCGTAAGCTGTCCATTCAGATATACCTGCGCCTGCTGATAGATTCCCTCGAATTCCAATATTATCTTTTTGCCTTTCCATTCAACCGGTGCTTCAAAAGACTTCTCATAGACATATGTTCCACCCGGAAAGTATCCACATGCCCCTGCCGTAACTGATTCTCTGCTTCTCTGCTCATAAATCATGGCATCATGGGGAAGATCTACTTCTTTTTTATCCTTTTCATGCCCTTCCTTATAAAATATCCACCCTAAATTAAAATCTGATTTGACCATACCTTCTCTTCCTCCCATCTTTATATTCTTTACAAAGATAATAAGCTGTAATATAATTGTAAATGATATAGTTATCGTTTTATATAGCATTTAAAAGAACTTTTCCCATTTTTATATCATATTCAATTTAAGGAGCTTAACATGTATCACCTCAGTACAGACACTACAGGAAAATGGAATATTGTAGGAGACTATAAAAATATCCTGGAACCATCCGGGTTCGTGCTGCCCTTTAACTACCGGACAGAAGTTCCCTTTGAACTTTTCTTATGCACAAGCCTTCCTGATAATCCGGATGCCCGCTTGATTATCATGCAGTCATCACCCAGCTCTTCCCTCTATACTTCCTTCAGCAATGCAGAAATTGCACCTTATATAGATAACGGAAAACTTCATCAGCATGACTTCTTTGAATTGATGTTTGTTATTGAGGGCACCGTATATCAAAACATTGAATATGAACGGCATGTTTATCCCGCCGGAAGCTGCTGCCTAATTAATACAAACACACAGCATATCGAAGAATATCATAACGCATCAAGAATACTGTTTCTGCAGTTATCCAAAAATTTTGCCAGAAACCTGTTTACCGCGGAACAATATTTCCCGACGGAAGACGCCCCCTGCAATGGACTGATGAAGAATTTCTTTCTCCAGACTCTGCATCAGGAAAACCCTGAACAGAAAGAGTATATTGATTTCATTCCCCTTAGAGACGCTTCGTGGGTGAAACAATATATCCATTCCATATTTGAAAAAATGTTCCATGAAATACAGGAACCCGTCTTTGGCTCCTCTTTCCGGCTGCGCGCCCTTTGTATGGAATTGTTCTGGCATCTGTTTGACCAAAATAACTATCAAAACACACCCGTCAAACCCGGAACCGAATCAGAAAGAATACTGTTTGAACAGCTCTCACAATTTATGAAAAAAACAGGCAGAAAAGTTTCTCGCCGACAGCTTGAGGAGAATTTCAACTATTCCGGAGACTATCTTTACAAAATAATACGCAAGTATACGGGCCTTGGAATTTACGAATATAGTTCTTCACTCTGTATGACAAGAGCAGCGCAGTTACTGCTTTCCTCCAAAATGAATATTAATGAAATCGCAGAACTGCTTGGCTTTTGTAACTATACCCAATTTTATAAAGCCTTTGAGGAATATTATCATATGACCCCCAAGACTTACCGTAAGACCATGCATTAATCTCCGCTCTGCTCTTCCACCTTTTTAACCAACATACGATATTGACGAAACAAAAGCAGCATGCTGACTGCCACAGACAGTATATCTGCTGCCGTATGTGCCGCCGCAATACCGGACAATCCCATCAACCCGTGAAACAGATACAAAGACGGAATCAGAAGAATCCCCTGCCGGAGTACTGACATCACAGTTGCCGGAACCGCACATCCGGAAGCCTGTACAAAATTAGTACTCAGATAGTACAGCCCGATAACAGGGCTGGCTATTACCAGAAACAATACCATTTCCTCGCCCATAACGGCAACTGAACTTTCTCTGATAAACATACTGATAATCTGGCTTCGACAAAAATAACAAAATCCTCCCGTCACCGCCCCGACGCCAATTGTAAGGATTGAGACTTTTTGTATGATTTCCTTTAAACGGGCAATATCTTTCGCTCCGTAATTGTATGCCAGCAATGGCTGGATTCCCATACAGATACCCATTTGTATCATCCCAATCAGCATCGTAGTCTTTCCTGCTGCCGCCATGGCTGCAATTGCACCTGTCCCGTAACCCCTAAGCAGCCTGTTGGAAAATGTAGAGGCAAATCCGGACAATATACTGCTGAGTGCATTGGGCATTCCCAGCAAAATAACGGAAAACAATTCTTTTCGGTTTTTCGCCGCCAAGCGAATACTCATATTCAGTACAACCGCCTTTTTTCTCATAAAATAAACATAATACAATGTTCCCACGAGATTTCCGATTACTGTTGCCGCTGCCGCGCCTGCAACTCCCATTCCAAAGACTAAAATGAATAACGGATCCAGAAGAATATTTACAAAAGTGGCTGCCATATTCCCAACCATTCCTTCCTTGACCGCCCCTTCCGCCCGTATAATGGTTCCGAGCGTTGTGGAAGCAAGCATAAAGGGCACACCCAAAGCGCAAACGTACAAGTAGATTCCTGCATACGGTAAAATCTCCTCCGTTGCACCAAGTACAGGCAGAATAGCCTTTCCTGCTGACAGCAATACCACGCCAATTACAATCCCAAATCCTATGGCTCCCCAGAAACAAAGACTGGCATAAGCTTTTGCTTCCTGCATATGGTCACTGCCCAATGCCTTTGCAATCAGCGCACAGCCGCCGCTGCCTAACATAGTCGCCACTGCTACTGACAAAGAAAAAAGCGGACCCACCACGGAAACAGCCGCTACCTGCCTTGTATCTCCTAACAGACCCACAAAAAACATATCTGTCATATTGTAGAGAATCATAACCAAAATAATAATTACTGAAGGAACCGCCAGTGAAAAAATAGATTTCCATACTGACTGTGTCCGAAATAATTTTTCATATTGCATTTTGTTCAGCCTCCTTACTTTTCCCAATTTCTTTCGACAAACAGATTTCTCGTTTCGCATCTCTCAGTTTTTTTATGACTATTCTATCTTAATTGCTAAATGTCAATGTTTTTGAATTCATGTTTTCTTTTAATTTTTTTGGGAAAAACATGTCTTCTAAATTCATTACAGCAATTTTTTAACATAATAATTAATTTTTTAAACACTTCTTCTGTTTTTCCTGTATACTGATGATATAGCAAA
This sequence comes from uncultured Clostridia bacterium, assembly GCA_938014855.1. Taxonomy (GTDB): domain Bacteria; phylum Bacillota; class Clostridia; order Oscillospirales; family Ruminococcaceae; genus Anaerotruncus. The sequence continues at coordinate 3,466 of CALLQM010000408.1, forward strand.
ATAAGGAGGACTATTTATGCATATAAACCCGAATATAAACATATTAAATTTCCTAAAACAAGTTCAGAAATGCAGTGCCGAAGTATTATTTGAAACCTCAGAAGGCGACCGCATTGCCCTAAAGTCAACATTAAGCCAATATATCTTCTTCACGATAGCATCTAATCCGGAACTGCTTCAAAGCGGCACAATCCGGTTTGAACAGGACGAAGACATAAAATTATTGAAAAACTTTTTATGCGACTGATTTTGTAAACTTAAGACGCACATCCAGTATGTGCAGATAGGAGCAATATGAATATTCAGGAAAAACTAGATTTTTTTCAGCAGTTAATTCAGTGTAATCATAACCTTCCTCTGCATAGCTTTTCCCCGGATTTTGTCTTTGCACATTCAGATATTTTAGAAGATGTATCTGCAAATGACGACAAAACCCTAATCCTTTTAAGTCTGGAAGAGTCAATCAGAAAACATGTGGAAAACCAGAGGCGGGAACCCTTATTTATTGATGACCATCTGGGACTGATCTGGATTGTGGCATTTGAATACCACGAGGATTCCTTGTGCGGAATCCATGCACTGGGACCCGCTTATTCCGGAAGAAACTCTTATCAGATGATTAAAAAGGAGTTGGATAAACATAACCTTTCCATCAATATCCGTGCAAAGGTTTTTCGCCTATTTGAACATATTCCAATCATCCCTACTAATCAGCTTTTTCAGTATGCCGTTATGCTGCATTACTGCGTTACCGGCAGGCGGATTACTACCAATGATATTCAATTTACGGAGAAGGCATCTCAAAATCCCTCTTCTTCTGAAATCAATCTGATTACAGAGGAGCACCGGGGCGTATGGATGGCAGAACAGGAATTCATGAATATGCTGCGGGAAGGAAATCCCAACTATCTGGATGCCCTTGCACGCTCTTACAGTTTAAGCGACGGACCACGTTTTGACACAGGTGACTCCCTGCGCAGGGCAAAGTCAACCTCCATTGTCCTCCTTACACTCTGTTCAAGAGCAGCCATCGAAGGCGGTGTAAGCCCTTCCGTCGCTTATACCCTCAATGACTATTATATGCAGATGATTGAAGACAGCAAAAACATTGCCGAAACATCCACCACATGCAATACTCTTTTGGAAGACTACGTACAGCGGGTACAACAGGAAAAGGAAAAGAATGATATCTCCGGACAGATAAAAAGCGCATGCGATTACATCGCAATACATATTAAAGAAAAGCTTTCTATCACACAATTAGCCAGACAGGCGGGCTATACAGAATACTACTTCTCTCATAAATTTAAAAATGAGACCGGGTATAGCGTATCAGATTATATTAAACGTGAAAAAATACGACAGGCAAAATTACTTCTCTCAGGAACCCATATGAGTATTCAGGAAATCAGCGATGAACTTTCATTTGGCTCCCGAAGCTATTTTTCTTCTTCCTTTCAAAAAGAAACGGGATTATCACCCAGCGAATACCGGGAACAGAATATAAAGCTTTAAATAATTACAGCGTGTTCACACGCGCTGTAATTAGTCATCTACTTCCCTTTCCTCATGATAGCTTAAAAGATTTCCAATATGTTCTTTTTCAAAAAACATCTCTTTGTTAGTAAGCACAATAAATGCCGCCGCAAAGAATATCACAATCGTTTCCACGCATTTTGTCTGCGGCGTCAAGGCTATCTTTTCCTGCATGGTATTCACAAACAAGTGAAAAATGATGCAGGCAAGCATACTGCGGTTGTTCTTTACATATACCCACGTCGTCAGAAATCCCATCGAACTGACACTGATTAAGAAATTCAGCACATAAAAAACACCCAATTCCCTTAGTCCGTAATGGTATGTACCCTGAATCCAAAACAGGGGAAGATGCCATAATGCCCATACAAAACCAAAGATAACCGACTCCGTAAACCATGAAAAATGAAATGCTACAGAATCAAATTGTTATAAATTACCCTAAACAGTTGCCCGCAGCAGCAACTAAAACTCTTTGCAATATCAGCATTTCATTATAACGCCCCTTAAGGTTGCTATAAAGTAATCCTGAAAGATTAGGTTTGGGTTTAATTCATAAGTGAAGTATCAGATTCAGAGCAGACAAAAAGAGCAGTTCTGAATAAACAGGAACTGCTCTGAATGTGATTCTTCACAATTGTACCAATTCGCGGACGTTTAGCCGATAGATATATGGAGATAGTATTTCTCCCTTTTAGTGAAAAACGGAAGTTTTGATCAGAAATCAAGCATACGAAAAAGATTTTTGGGATGATTGCATAATCATATCCAATAAAAGGGCATGCTTCGCAGATCTTCTTGCGGAGGTCTTTGAAAAACGGTATTTAGTGGCAGAGACTCTTTATCAGGAAGAGCCATATGTCCTTCCGATGTGCTGCATGCTGCAGCACCCGCATTCCGGGCAGATATGGATGTCTAAGTTCCAAACTTCTTTCAGAAGTTGTGCAATGGATAAGTTGGTATATTTCGCTTTGAAGCGCTGGTGACCCTGGAGTTTAAATATCAGTTTCAGGTTTCTGGTCTTATACCGGTTATTCAGAAAACCATAGTACCGAATTTTCTGGAAACCGGATGGCAGCACATGCATCAGGTAACGCCGTATGAATTCTGTATGATCCAGGGCGATCTGACGTTTGGGTTCACCGGGTTTCTTTCCCCTTGCAGAAAAAGTAACCGTATCATGGAAAACAGAAAGGATCCGGCTGTTGGAAATGGCAATCTTATGAGTATAACGCCCAAGGTATTCCATGGCATTGCCAAAGCCGTTAAAGGTCTCCTTGATGTAGGGGCACCAGTCCATTTCATAAAGGCTGTTTTTCCATTCTTTCCAGTGATAGGAATTACGCAGCTTTTCACAGGAGGAAGAAAATGTAAGTGAGCCGCTTTCGTAAAGCGAGGAAAGGTGTGCCGTATATTTCCCTTTAAATTTGTCCCTCAGCACTTCTGTGCGGATAAAAAAGTTCTTGGAAGATTTACGGATCTTCGCGTCTTTCGTAAGTCCGCCACCGGAAACGATGCAGTGCATGTGCACATGGTAATCCAGTTCCTGGTTCCATGTGTGAAGCACCTGGATAATACCGGGTGTTGCTCCGAGCCACTTCTTATCGGCAGATAACTCCAGAAGTGTTTCAGCGCAGCATCTGTGCAGCAGCCCATACAACAGCTTTTGATTGCAGTAAAAATGTGTACGATTCTTATAAGTGGAATAATTATTTTTCTTAAACTCAAACCTTGCATTTGAACCACCTGAAATACGTTCTAATAATCTCCAGTAGGTTTCATAGCGAAATTCTGGGAAATAGGAAACAGCATTTTGAGCATAAGTAATAGCTGAACTTTGATTACTATTTACATTTCCAGTCACTGTTTGATTGATTCCATATCCACTTTTAAAAGCACTTACACTTGCAGTAGGATTCTTACTATCGTTTTTAATACTCATATCACTTGAAAGCCTCGCTGCATATTGTTCAATATCAAACTCCCACCAACCATGGTCACACCAATATCCTGAATCCTCTCCTGTACTATGCCACACCCAATATGCCCGCCACCAAGGACTCCATATGCTCCAATTTGCATTTGTTTTTTCTTCTCTGTTTGGAACAGAGGAATGAGTAAAAGAGTCATTTCTATCATCTGCTACAGGATTTGGTGGTGGATTTTTATCTAAATCAACAA
>CALLQM010000409.1 GCA_938014855.1 uncultured Clostridia bacterium
GCACAAACAATTGTAAAGATATCGCAAAAACACTTTAAAAGTCAGGCAGATATTTTAGGAAAACTAAATGGTTTTGTCCAAGAAAACTTTACAGGTTTTAATATCATCAAGCTGTATAATCGGGAAGAAAAATCAGAAGAAGAATTTGAATCGATTACAAATCAATTAGCAGAAGTAGGCTTTAAAGCATCTTTTCTTTCTTCGTCGAACGGCAGTGATAAAAATTGCTATTTTTTTCATACTGCACCCCTCCCAAAAATAAGCATTCCTATTTTGTAGCATCCATCCGCTCATACTATTTATATTGCAGGAAACAAAAAATAACAACCGATCAGCCTTTTCTTGCCCAATCGGCAATGCGATCCCGCTCGAACTCCACTATTGCTGTGAATAGAAGTATTTCTGCCCATTGCAAGGCTCTTATTTGATCCGCATGGCTTGTGGCGACCCGTTCTATCCCAACTATGTCCTGTAATTCATGGACCTCGCTTGCCGGTGCAAACTATTTTTTACAGCCCCTCTCACACGTTACTTTTCTCTACATTCCTTGCTTTCGACATTAATAAAGGCGTTACCAGCCATTTTTATGGTTCCCATTGGTTAATTACTGCAAAATCATGAATGCCATGCGTAAACCCGGCAAACAATAGACCTAAACAGAATCAATATCAAAATCTGAGCACTCATTCGCCGATGTATTGACACGATGCTTAAAATATAGCTTACAGCTAAAAAATTTCGCACCGTGCTGCTCTGCAATAGCCGAGTGGCACGCGATCTGCGATTCTTTTATCCCTTTGATTCTGACAAAAAACGCTATAAATATTTTTGAAATATCAATAAATGTATTGACAATTACCATGAGTTTAACTATACTGATTATGGTTAACTCGTGTTAATCTATACTGAACAATTAGGAGGTACTTTCTATGGTGGATGCAAAAAAGTTTATTGAGGAAGACCCAACAATTAAGACCATATCGAAAAAAGAGGAAACGGTATGGATTAACCCAAGATATCTTCCGTTTGACGTAACGGACGGAATGTGCCAGCTCGTTGTGTCCGACGATGACATCGCGGATGCGGAAAAACGGCTGCAACGGTTTTCTCCGTTTATTGAGCGCTGTTTTCCCGAAACCGCTTCGACCCACGGCTTGATCGAATCGCCTCTGGCTGATATCCCGCATATGCAGCAGAAGCTCCAAGAAACTTATCAGTGCAGTATTCCGGGACGACTGCTGCTAAAGATGGACAGCCACCTTGCAATTGCCGGATCCGTAAAGGCGCGCGGCGGAATTTATGAAGTTCTTAAGCATGCGGAAGATCTTGCGCTGGAAAATAAAATGATTACCGAGCAGGATTCTTACGCCAAGCTGGCTGACGAGGATATGAAGAAGTTTTTCAGCCGTTACACAGTTCAGGTTGGTTCGACTGGAAATCTGGGACTCTCGATTGGAATTATGAGCGCCGCGATTGGCTTCAAGGTCAAGGTTCATATGTCTGCTGACGCAAAACAGTGGAAAAAGGATCTGCTTCGTGCCAAAGGCGTAGAAGTAATTGAATATGCAGACGATTATTCCAAGGCGGTAGCCGAGGGCAGAAAGCTTTCCGACAATGATCCCATGAGTTAT
>CALLQM010000410.1 GCA_938014855.1 uncultured Clostridia bacterium
CTTTATGCGGAGGGGAAGAGTATGGTTTCCATTAAAGATATTGCGGCCGAGTGTCATGTTTCTGCGGCAACTGTCAGCAAATCGCTCAGCGGTCATCGTGACATCAGCCAGGAAACCCGTCAGCGTGTCTGTGAAACGGCCCGCAGGATGGGGTATCTGCCGAATTCGGCGGCGCGTGCACTCAAGACCAACCGAACCTACAACATCGGTGTGCTGTTCATTGATAAGACGCAGAGCGGGCTAAAGCATCAGTATTTTTCAAGCGTGTTGGATAGTGTCAAAGTGGAAGCGGAACGACTGGGCTATGATATTACATTCATCAGTCAAAATATCGGACAGCGTCCGATGAGCTTTTACGAACACTGCCGCTACCGCGGATGTGACGGGGTTGTTACGGCGAGCATCGATTTTAAAGATCCCGGTTTTTTGGAACTGGTGGAAAGCGATATCCCGGTGGTTACCATTGACCATGTGTTCAATAATCGTACCGCGATTCTTTCCGACAACATCAAAGGTGTCCGCGATCTTGTGCGTTATATCCATGCATGCGGTCATCGGAAAATTGCGTTTATCCATGGCGAAAATACGTCCGTTACACAAAAACGTATGGCAAGTTTTTATAAAACCTGCGAGGAGCTTGCGATTGAAGTGCCGGAACAGTATGTTCGCCAGGCTTTTTACCATGACCCGCGCTCAAGCGCCCGTGCGACACGCGAACTGCTTGCGCTTGCCGACCGCCCGACCTGTATCATGTATCCCGACGACTTTTCGTTTATCGGCGGCATGAATGAAATTGAAAAGGCGGGACTGCACGTTCCCGAGGACATCAGCGTCACGGGATATGACGGCATCTATCTTTCCCAAGTGCTCCGTCCAACACTCACCACTTTACGGCAGGATACGGAAAAATTGGGGAAACAAGCGGTGCAGTCGCTGGTGGAAATTATCGAACATCCAAGAACTGCGCTCCCAAAACAGGTATTGATCGAGGGGGAACTTTTGGAAGGCGGTTCGGTCAAAAAACTCTAATTTGTATCCCAAAATCGGATGGTCCGATTCTAATTATAATGATTTTGCCGAATGAAGAAGGAGGAAAACTCTATGCGTACATTTCAGAAAGTGATTTCCTGCGGTTTGGCGTTGCTGATGACAGCTTCCATTTCTGCCTGCGGCTCCAAGCCGTCACAGTCGGAATCTCAGGCTCCCGCGTCGGAAGCACCGGCGTCTTCGTCAGAAACACAGACCGAAGCAACCGGATCGGAACAGGTGCTGCGCATCTATTGCTGGAACACAGAGTTTCAGGATCGATTCAATGCTTACTACAAGGATAAACTGCCCGAAGGCATCACCGTGGACTGGGTTATTACGCCGAACGAAAACAATGCGTATCAAAACAAGTTGGATGCGGATTTAAAAAATCAGGAATCGTCAAAAGACAAGATCGATATCTTTTTGATCGAAGCTGACTATGCGCTCAAATATGTTGATTCCGACTACTGCTTAGATGTCGTCGGCGATGTCGGACTCACCCAAGAGGACTTAAAAGATCAGTATCCATACACACAGGATATTGCAACCGATTTGACCGGAAAACTCAAAGCCGTTACATGGCAGGCAACCCCGGGTCTGTTTGCATACCGCCGTTCGATTGCAAAAGATGTGTTGGGAACGGATGAACCCGCCGAAGTGCAGAAAGTACTGAGCGACTGGGATAAATTCAACGACACCGCGGTTAAAATGGATGAAAAAGGCTATAAGATGCTGTCCGGTTACGACGATTCTTACCGTGTTTTCTCCAACAACATGTCCAATCCGTGGGTGGATGCCAACAATCAGATTATTGTTGACCAAAACCTCATGAATTGGGTCGATCAAACCAAGGAATATACCGATAAAGGGTACAACAAAAAGACGTCACTTTGGTCGGCTGAATGGAGTGCGGATCAGGGTCCGGAAGGCGACGTATTCGGATTCTTCTATTCCACATGGGGCATTAACTTCACACTGCTTGGAAACTCGCTGGCTGTTCCACAGGCGGAAGGCGGCAAGCTCGAGGTCGGCAATGGAATTTTTGGCGACTATGCAGTTTGCGAAGGACCGCAGAACTACTATTGGGGCGGTTCTTGGATCTGTGCGGCAACCGGATCTGACAACTTGGATTTGGTGAAAGATGTCATGAAAACAATGACCTGTGATGCACAAACTATGAAGCAGATCACACTTGATACCGAAGATTACACCAACAACCAAACGGCAATGAACGAACTGGCCAACAGCGATTATCAATCCGAGTTCTTGGGCGGACAGAACCATATTGCGCTGTTTGCAAAAGCGGCTCCGAATATTGATATGAGCAACATTTCAAAATATGACCAGGGACTCAATGAGGAATTCCAAAAGGCATTTAAAGATTATTTTGATGGAAACGCAAGCAAAGAGGATGCGTTGGACAACTTCTATACTGCGGCTATCGAAAAATATCCGAACCTAAAGAAACCCGCCTAATCCTCCATTGTTTTATGGATGGCCGAATTGCGCGGGGCGGGCAGCGCCCGCCCCGCGCAGGCTTTTTATTCTAATTGCCGCCGTGCCGGCTGATAAGCACAAATTTACCATTGGGTATCATATTGGGGTGATGTTATGCGTTCAACTGCTTCTGGCAGGAAAAAAAGAAAAACCATCAGCTATGCGAAATGGGGCTATATCTTTATTTTGCCTTTTTTCATAGCCTATGCGGTTTTTTCGCTGATTCCGCTGTTGTCTACGTTTTATAACAGCTTATTTGAAAATTATATGGTCGGGCTGAGCCAAGTCGGTCCAAACTTTGTGGGGCTTGAAAACTTTAAAACGGTTTTGACACAAGGGGATCTCAGCAAATACTTTTCCAATACGGTGATCATTTGGGTTCTCGGGTTTGTGCCGCAGATTGCGCTATCGCTTTTGCTGGCATCATGGTTCACCGATTTAAGACTGCGGCTGAAAGCATCCGGATTTTTTAAAACGGTTATCTATATGCCAAACCTTATTATGGCGACGGCATTTTCAATGCTGTTCTTTACGCTGTTTTCGGATTCCGGTCCGGTCAATCATATTTTGCAGAGCATGGGTGTGATTGAAACACCGTTTCGGTTTCTTGCCAATATTTGGAGCACACGCGGACTGATTGCGCTGATGAATTTCCTGATGTGGTATGGAAACACCACCATTCTGCTGATGGCGGCGATTATGGGTATCGACACGTCGTTGTTTGAAGCCGCACAGATTGACGGCGCAACACCGTCGCAGTCGTTTTGGAAAATTACAATGCCGCTCATTCGTCCGATTTTGATCTATGTGCTGATTACTTCGTTAATCGGCGGCATCCAAATGTTTGATGTTCCTCAAATTCTTACCAACGGCAACGGAAACCCCAATCGAACCAGTTTAACAATGGTCATGTATCTCAATAAGCATCTGTTCAGCGAAAACTATGGCATGGGCGGCGCGGTCAGCGTCATTCTGTTCTTGATTTCTGCCGTGCTTAGCGGAATGGTCTTTTGGATGCTTCGACGGGGCACACTGGAGAAAGGGGGCGACCGTTAATGGCTGGTATATCAAATAAAAAACTGCAGGATGAGCACAAACGCCTTGCTGTTCGGCGTATCATTTGCTATGTCGTGCTGATTGCGGTAACCGTGCTTTCTCTGTTTTCGTTCTATATTTTGATTGTCAATTCCACAAGATCGCATCCGGATATTCAAAAAGGATTTTCAGCTTTGCCTGGGAAATCGTTTTTTGTGAATTTAAAAAATATTCTGCAAAATGACAACCTTCCGGTGCTGTCCGGCATTTGGAACAGCATTTTGGTTTCCACCGGGACGGCCGCACTCAGCACTTATTTTTCAGCTATGACCGCGTTTGGAATCCATGCTTATGATTTTAAGCTGAAAAAAGCGGCGTTTGCCTTTATCATGATGGTCATGCTTGTCCCCACGCAGGTTTCTGCACTGGGATTTGTCAAGCTGATGGCTACGATGGGGCTGAAAGATTCGTTTATTCCGCTGATTATTCCATCCATCGCGTCACCAATCGTGTTCTTTTTTATGAAACAATATATGGAAAGCGCATTGCCGATTGAAATTGTGGAGGCGGCGCGAATCGACGGCTCCAACGAGTTCCATACGTTTAATTTCATCGTTATGCCAATTATGAAACCGGCAATCGCGGTACAGGCGATCTTTACATTTGTAACTGCATGGAACAATTACTTTCTGCCGGCTTTGCTGCTCGATTCGCAGGAAAAGAAAACCCTGCCGATTTTGATTGCTCAGCTTAGAAGCGCGGATTTCATGAAATTTGACATGGGTCAGGTCTATATTCTCATCTTTATTGCAATTGTTCCGGTCATTATTGTCTATCTGCTGTTGTCAAAATTCATTGTGCGCGGTGTTGCGCTGGGCAGTGTAAAAGGCTGATTTCGGTGATGATTTCCGCTGTACAGCACAAATTTTTTAAACTGCCAATTTGTAAAAGTATACAAAAAAACTTTATTGGATGGTCTCGTTTTGATATGAAGTCAAACAAACAAAAAGAAAACAAACCGAAAATCAACGATAAAGTAAAAAATGCACAAAGAACCATAAAAACATATAGGCAATATTTTTAAAAAATTCAACGAAAAAACGAATTTGGAAACATTTAATTAGGAAAATTATACAAATGTATGATTTTGATTGATGTTGACAAAATTGAGACAACCCATATAATTAAAGTTATCAGCAAAGGCGCTGCAAGATGATTTCTTGCGGCGTCTTTTTTTATACTCCAAAACAGGAAATTGTCTGCAAAAGGTGCAATTTAGCGGATGTTTCCGAAATACAAGGAAATACTAAAATTGCCGCCAAGAGGTATTATTCCAAATTAAAATAGTCTGTTTGCGTGTGTATTAAAATGAGACAAACCGGGAGATGGAAATTTTTTTCACAAACATTCGATGTGTTAATTCTACAATAGGGATGAAATTTATTGCACCGTTCGATAGAAAATGCGAAAGATGCACAAAAAACGCTTGCAAATCGGGTGATTTTCCTGTTAGAATCAAGCCAGAAACACAAGAAGATGGTTTTCTCAATTTGAGACGGGAGGCACTTATGGCATTGATGAAACAAAGTTACAAAACCTATATTGAGATTTTGCGGGAGGAACTGATTCCTGCATTGGGTTGTACCGAACCAATTGCGATTGCGTACGCTTCTGCAAAAGCAAAAGAGTTGCTTGGTGAATTTCCCGAAAAGATCATCGCGGAATGCAGCGGCAACATTGTAAAAAATGTAAAGGGCGTTGTGGTTCCCACCACAAAAACCCTGCGCGGTATTTCAGCGGCGGCCGTGATCGGCGCAGTTGGCGGCGATGCATCCAAGAAACTTGAGATCCTTACAAGTGTGACAGAAGAAGATTTACAAAAAGCGAAGGAATTGCTTGCGCAGGGACTCTGTGAAGAAAAATTGCTTGAAACCCCTGCAAAACTTCACATTATTGTACGCATGTACAGCGGCGAGCATTCTTCACTTGTTGAAATTATCCACACCCATACAGGCATCGTTCGGATGGAAAAAGACGGTGAAACCATTTTCAGCGTACCGTTTAATGCCGAAGAACAGGAAGAAGGGCTGACTGACCGCAGCTGTCTTTCGGTGGAAGGCATCTATGAATTTGCACAAACGGTCGATATTGACGAGGTCAAAGACATCCTGGATCGCCAAATCGGATTTAATACCGCAATTGCTCAGGAAGGCATGCACAACAAATATGGCGCAAATGTCGGCAAATCGCTGGTGTCCGCTTATGGTGATGACATCAAAGTGCGCGCCCGTGCAGTGGCGGCAGCCGGTTCCGATGCACGCATGAGCGGCTGTGAAATGCCGGTAGTCATCAATTCCGGCAGCGGAAATCAAGGCATGACGGTTTCTCTTCCGGTTATTGAATATGCCCATGAGCTGGGCGTATCGCAGGAAAAGCTTTATCGTGCATTATGCATCAGCAACCTCATAGCCATCCACCAAAAAACAAAGATTGGACGTCTTTCCGCTTACTGCGGTGCTGTCAGTGCGGCGGCCGGAGCGGGTGCGGGTATTATGTATCTGCATGGTGGAGATGTTAAGGCAATTTCAATGACGATCACAAACACACTTGCCAATGTTGCCGGCATTGTATGTGACGGAGCAAAACCTTCCTGTGCGGCAAAAATCGCTTCCAGCGTGGATGCAGCTCTCATGGCATTTTACATGGCAAAGGATAATCGGAGATTCTGCCCAGGCGAAGGTATTATTAAA
>CALLQM010000411.1 GCA_938014855.1 uncultured Clostridia bacterium
GGAACAGATTCGCCGTCTCTTCTTCCACAGCGCGGTCACACTTCGTCGATGATACCAGTATATCCGCATACGGGGTCACGGTCAACCGGATGATTCACCGAACCGTAACCGATGCCGGTCTCTTTCATGCAGCGTACGACTGCTTCAAACGCCTCCAGGTTTTTGCTGGTATCGCCGTCCAGTTCCACATAACTGATATGTCCTGCATTGGTAAATGCATGATAAGGCGCTTCCAATTGTATTTTTTCAAATGCATTGATGGGGTAATATACGGGAACATGGAAGGAATTGGTATAATAATCACGGTCGGTAACACCGGGGATGGAACCGAAAAGTTCGCGGTCGATTTGTACAAAACGACCGGATAGACCTTCCGCCGGGGTAGCCAGCAAAGTAAAGTTAAGCCCAACTTTTTCCGATTGTTCGTCCATGCGGCGGCGCATATAGCTTATAATCTCCAGTCCAAGCTTTTGGCTTTCTTTGCTTTCGCCGTGATGTTTACCGGTAAGCGCTTTCAGCGTTTCCGCAAGACCGATGAATCCCATGCTCAGTGTCCCGTGTTTAATCACTTCTTCTACGCTGTCATCCGGTCCGAGTTTCTCAGAATCCAACCATACATTTTGTCCCATCAGGAACGGATAATTGCGTCCTTTTTTAGAACATTGGATTTTAAAGCGGTGAAGAAGCTGCTCAATTACAAGATCAATACGCTGATCCAGCAGTTCGTAAAACTTCTTGATATCCCCTTTGGATTGAATAGCAATGCGGGGAAGATTGACAGAAGTAAAGCTGAGGTTTCCGCGTCCACAGGTTACTTCACGTGAAGGATCGTAATGGTTGCCCATAACGCGGGTACGACAACCCATGTAAGCAATTTCTGTGTTGTAATCACCGGGATGATAATACTGCAGATTATAGGGTGCATCGATAAAACTAAAGTTGGGGAACAGCCGCATCGCGGATGTTTCAATCGCTAATTTAAATAGGTCGTAGTTGGGATCGCCAGGATTATAGTTGATTCCTTCCTTGACTTTAAAAATCTGAACAGGGAAGATGGGTGTTTCGCCGTTTCCAAGCCCTGCTTTGGTAGCCAACAGCAGATTACGCACGACCATACGGGCTTCCGGAGAATAGTCCGTTCCATAGTTTACAGAGGAAAACGGAACCTGTGCGCCTGCACGGGAATTCATCGTATTTAAATTATGAATGAACGCTTCCATCGCTTGATAGGTGGAACGATCAGTCTCAGCAAGAGCCGTCTCCAAAGCGTGCTTGTGCGCATCTGTGGCAACTTCAGCTGATATCAGCTGAAAACCGTGTTTGCGCTGATGCTCCGGCAGCCATTGTACAAGATTTTTGCCAAACTCATCGGCATTTCCAATGGACGGCTTGATCGATAAGCTGTTTCTAATTTCTTTTGAGAGCGCAGTGGCATCCGAAAGTGACATATTCAGCTTATAGCAGAAATACTGTGCAAGTCCTTTAAAGTATTCTTTGATAAATGTTTTTGCAACGCCGGGCGCCATTGAATAATCAAAATTGGGAATGCTTTGGCCGCCATGCATTTCATTCTGATTCGCTTGAATTGCGATGCAGGCAAGGGCAGAATAACTAATGATGCTGTTGGGTTCTCTCAAATAACCGTGACCAGTTGAAAAACCGTTTTTAAACAGTTCGAGCAGGTCAATTTGACAGCATGTCTCGGTCAGCATATAAAAATCTTTATCATGGATATGGATATCGCCGTTGATATGCGCTTCGGCGATCTCTTTCGGAAGAATATAATGGTCGATAAAATATTTTGATCCTTCCGATCCATATTTCAGCATGGTGCCCATGGCGGTGTCGGCGTCAATATTTGCATTTTCGCGCTTAATGTCGACGTCCTTAGCATAAGCAAAGGTTAATTCTTTATAGATATCCATCAAGTTGGCTTCCGATTGACGGATTTTTGTGTGTTCCGCACGATAAAGAATGTAGGCTTTCGCGGTTTTTGCAAATCCAGCAGAAATGAGCGCTTCCTCAACCTTGTCCTGAACCTGTTCAACGGTCGGCACTTCTTCTTCGGAAAAACGGCCGGTCACTTGATTGGTCAGATTTGTAAGGGTGGCTGAGTCTATGGATTCGTCGACGACAGCAATACTCGCCTTACGAATCGCTTCCCGGATCTTATTAGGGTCAAACGAAACAACTTCTCCGTTTCGCTTTTTAATTTTTTCTACCATTCATCATCATCTTTTCTGTCTTATTATTTTGCAGTAAATCCATTCTACTTTATATAGAATTCAATGTCAACAGCACAACTAGATATTGTGGAAATTGTTAGAAAAACATGCGCCATCTTTGCCAATTATAGCCGTAATATCAGATGGTGCAAACCCCGTTATTTTAAAAAATCCCTCGATTTTTGTCGAAGGATTTTTCGTTACAACCAGTTGCATTCGTCATCAGCCGAAGTAAAATAATCTGCAAACTCGGTTTCAATTCGATTGCCAAGCCGTTTAATTCCTCCATAAAGATGGCGGCGCATCATCGGCTCAATTTTTTCAAGTTCCTTATTACAGATTGCCTGCATTATTTCTACGTGTTCCTCATAGATCTCTTGAAAATTCTGAACCGCCACGATGTCCAGCATTCGAAAACGCATATAATGAACCTGCATGCGCTGAATCAAATTCCAAAGCGCTTTTTTGTTTGTAATTTGAAACCAAATGCCATGCAGAGCAGAATCAAGCGCATAGAATTCTTCCGCATCTACTTCACCGCACAAAAGCAGCTTTTGCTGCTGCAGATTAAAGCGTATTTTTTCTAGGACAAATGCATCATATTCCTTTATAAGATCCCGAATCACCATGCTTTCCACTGCAATGCGCATATAAATTGACTGCTCAATCTGGCTGAAATCCAAAAGAGAGGCAGATGTACTTTTATAGGGAATAATCGTGAGAAGTCCGGCATCTTTTAGGCGCTGAAATGCATTTCGCACAGGAGTACGTGATGCTTGAAACCGCGAACAGATTTTACTTTCGGAAATTTTCTGCCCGGGTTTTATGGTAAGATTTAAAATTTCCTCTTTCAGCACGGAATAGATGGATTTACTGGTTGCTATATAAGCATCCATATTTGTCCTTTCCGGATGGAATTTTCATCCAACCTATTTTTGTGTACATTTTATCATTCCAAACGCGAAATTTCAAGTTCTGCCACACAAAAGACAAACAGTCCATATATATGGACTGTTTGTCTTTAATAAGCAGATTTTATTTTCGTACAAAATAATCTTTAAATTCCGTATAAAGCCGACAGCCGAGCCGCGTGATTCCGCCGTAAAGATGCTTGGAAAGCAGGGGTTCAATTGCGGGGACATCTTTCCGCTTAATAATATCCAGTAATTCTCGGTGTTCCGAAACAATCTCTTTAAAGTTATGCACTTCTACAATATCCAGCATACGAAAACGAGAATAGTTGCTTTGAGATTTTTGAATCAGGTCCCATAAATAGGGCTTGTTGGTTTCATGAAACCAAATTTCATGCATTTGGCTGTCGATGTCATAAAAATCGCTAACTTCAAAATCACCTTCTATCAGAATTTCGGATCGACGCACGGCATACCGTATTTTTTCTAACAGCATGGGATTGCAAATGCTCATAAAATCCCGAATCACCATGGTTTCGACCGCTACACGCTGATAAATAATCTGATTGATGATATCAAAATCCAACAATGTCACAGTGGTTCCTTTATAAGGAGTAATGTTCACCAGTCCGTTTTCCTGAAGTCGCTGAAGGACACTGCGGATTGGAGTCCGCGAAACATGAAATCGATTACAAAGTTCACTTTCGCTGATGGAAGACCCCGGTTTGATCGCCAGATCAATGATTTCTTTTTCTAAAACTTGATAAATTGCATCACTGCTTGTGCTTATGCTCATACCGGTGCTTTCCTACTTTCTTAAAATAGTTGAGTATTATTATACCATGAAGACCATGAGAATTCTATGACCCAATCGGAGTTTTGCTTGTATTCATTAGAAAATTTGTGTGATAAGTGCAGGAACACGGTGTGGGATATGGGTTCATTTATCAAGAATAAAGTTTTTATACTACGCAGAAGTTCTATATAAAGAAACACAAGGTTAGATGATTGCAATCATCCGCGTGGGATTTCTTTTCTTATGAAAGAAAAGCTTGTATTTGTGATTTGGTTACGGAGAACATCGGCTGCTTAACGTATACTGTTTGTAGATTATGGAAGGTGGTGTTATTTCATTTTGAAAACAAAACAAATTGCAGAAGTTTCGCAGGAGCAATGTGTCGCATGCGGCAGCTGTGTCACATACTGCCCAAGGCGGGCGATTCATATATATAAAGGAATGTTTGCGGTAATCGACCCATCCCTTTGTGTGGGATGCACAAGATGTAAAACCGCTTGTCCGGCATCTGTAATTCAAATGGAGGAGGTGAACAGAGGGTGAAGAAAAAACGCTGGTATCAATATTTGTGGATTGCATCCGCTGTTTATCTGATTCTTGGATTTTTTAATATTTTGTTTGCATGGCTGGGACTTCTGTGCTTTTTCATTCCCTTGCTGATTTCCATTATTGGCGGAAATAAAGCGTACTGCAACCGATATTGCGGACGCGGGCAGTTGTTTGAACTGCTGGGAAATCGGTTTAATCTATCCCGAAAAAAAGATATTCCAGCATTTTTAAGAAGTAAGTGGTTTCGTTATGGATTTTTAATTTTCTTTTTCGCTATGTTTTTTAATATGTTATACGCCACCTATCTTGTATTTGCCGGAGCATCCAGTTTAAAACAAGTTGTCACACTTCTTTGGACAATTCGGCTCCCTTGGGATTGGGCGCATACCGTACACGGTGTAGCTCCTTGGGTGGCACAGTTCTCATTTGGATTTTACAGTGTGATGCTGACTTCAACAATATTGGGGCTGGTTACCATGCTTTTGTATAAACCGCGCAGTTGGTGTGTGTATTGTCCAATGGGTACCATGACGCAGGCAATCTGTAAAATTAAAAATAAAAATAATTATTAAAATTAGTTATGTGACTTGCTCACAGAAAAAGAAAATAAAAAGGGTATAATAAAAGCATAACAAGTAATCAATCAACTAACAATAAAGGAGACGATCTTATGGCAGTGGTAACTGTAACGAAAGAAAATTTTGAGCAGGAAGTTATGAAATCACAAAAACCGGTATTGATCGATTTTTGGGCATCGTGGTGCGGACCTTGCAAAATGCTTTCGCCGGTAGTCGATGAGATAGCCCAAGAAGTAGATTCCACAAAAATTTGTAAAGTGAACATAGATGAACAGCCGGAACTTGCGGGAGCATTCCAAATCATGAGCATCCCAACGCTGGCGATGATCAAAAACGGTAAAGTAATTAAGACATCGGTAGGTGTTCAGCCGAAAGCAAAAATCCTAAAAATGATGGAAAAATAAAAACCCGACAGACGGCGGTGAAACCGCCGTCTGTTTATCCATATTGTGTAACATGAGTATTGCATTAATTTTCCGATTATCAGTGACTTCTTCCCCAATTTATGGTACACTAAATGAAATCATTACAACAATTTGAATTTCATGTTTATATATAATAACGCGTTAAAGGAGGCCGGAACATGTATGATATTATCATTGTAGGTGCAGGTACGGCAGGACTTTCGGCCGCGATTTATGGTGTTCGTGCCGGCAAAAAAGTTCTTGTACTGGAAACCGCTACGTATGGAGGACAAATCATTTCTTCTCCGGAAGTGGAAAATTATCCGGGTATTAAAAAAATTTCAGGATTTGAGTTTGCGACAAATCTTTATGAACAAGCATCTGAACTGGGCGCTGAAATCGAAATTGCGCAGGTAACTCAGATTCGCGATGAAGGCGAGCATAAAGTGGTTGTAACAGAGGAAAAAGAATATACCGGTCGTTCTGTAATTTTGGCTTCCGGCGCAAAGAATCGCCCGCTTGGATTAGAAAATGAAAAGGAACTGATTGGCCGGGGAATCTCATACTGTGCGACATGTGACGGCGCTTTTTATAAAGGAAAAGTGGTTGCAGTTGCTGGCGGCGGCAGTACCGCGCTGGAGGATGCGGCGTTTTTGACCGGTTACTGTGAAAAAGTTTATCTAATCCATCGCCGCGATGCATTCCGCGGGGAAACAAAATTAGTAGAGAATCTTCGCAAAAAAGAAAATATTGAATTTGTTTTGGACAGTACCATTGAAAAACTGATTGCTGAGCAAACATTGCAGGCGATTGAAGTGCGTAATGTAAAAACAAAGGAAATGAAAACCATCCAATTAAACGGCTTATTTATTGCAATTGGACAGATGCCGGAAAATGGCGCCTTTTCACCGCCGGTTGAATTAGACAAATCCGGATATATCATTGCAGGAGAAAACTGCAAAACCAATGCAGCCGGAATTTTTGCGGCAGGGGACTGTCGTACCAAAACGGTTCGTCAGCTGGCAACTGCGGCGGCTGATGGTGCAGTTGCGGCATTAGCGGCTTGTGAATTTATCCAGTAAGAATTTAAAATTATTAGAGACCGTGCGTTTTATAAAAACGCACGGTCTCTTTTGCTTTCGGTATAAAATTACGTTAGGCGTTATCCATTCCAAAAACTAGGAATGATTAACAACGGATAGAATGGGTTGTTGTATAAAAGGTATAGGAATTCAAAATGGTTCCACAATTACAGGAATGATTTTGTATATTTTTTACTATAAAGGTTCCATATTTGCAATGAAATAATCAATTAACAGCAAAAAAGTCCCTAAAAGGTGTTAAAAAAATGCTATGATTCGCAATTTTTTACGATTTCGTTTGTATGACCAATGGGCTATAATGATAAAAGAAGGCAATCGCCTAAAAATGAAAACATGGAGGAGAAATAAGAATGAAAAGACTTCTTACCGGTTTTGTGGCAACAATCATGGCTGCATCTTTGGTAGCTTGCGGAGGTACGAAAGCTCCAGCGGAATCGTCCGAGGCAGCTTCCAGCGAGGCTCCTGCATCTGAAGCAGCTGCTTCTGAAGATGCATCTGCAGAAGAAACCGCAGCAGAACCTGAGTTTGTACTGAGATATGCCGAAAACCAGCCTCAGGATTACCCGACCACACAGGGCGCTTATAAATTTGCTGAAATGGTTGAAGAAAAGACAAACGGAAGAATTAAGGTTGAAGTATATCACGGTGCTCAGCTCGGTGATGAAAAATCTGTTTTGGAACAAATGCAGTTTGGTGCAATCGACTTTGCACGTGTAAGCCTGTCTCCTTTGGCAGAGTTTGCTCCTCAGCTCAATGTGCTCCAGCTCCCGTTTATGTATCGTGACGGCGAACATATGTGGAAAGTTCTCGAAGGCGAAATCGGCGACGAGTTCAAAAACGGACTTGGCGATTCCGGCTTGGTTGGTCTTTCTTGGTATGATGCAGGTGCACGTAACTTCTACAACTCCAAGAGAGAAATCAAAACCATTGATGACATGAAGGGCCTGAGCATCCGCGTTCAGGAAAATGAACTGATGATGGATATGGTTTCCGCTTTGGGCGCAAACCCGACTCCGATGACCTATGGTGAAGTTTATTCCGGTCTGCAGACTGGTACAATCGATGGCGCAGAAAACAACTGGCCTTCTTATGAGTCTACTTCCCACTATGAAGTTGCAAAATACTTCTGCCTGGATGAACACACCCGTGTTCCGGAACTCCAGATTGTTTCCAAGATGACCATGGATAAACTGTCTGAAGAAGATCAGCAGATCATCCGTGACTGTGCAGTAGAATCCGCTAAAGTTGAGCGTGAACTGTGGGCTGAGCGCGAAAAACTTTCGGAAGAAAAAGTAAAAGAAGGCGGCAGCGTTATCACCGAATTGGCTCCGGAAGAGAAACAGAAATTCCAGGATGCCTGCAAACCTCTCTATGAGAAATTTGCTGGTGACTACATGGATACCGTTAACAAAATCATGGAAACCAAATAAGAATCTGATTGATTATTAGGTACATAGCAACGGTGCAAGCCGCCCCAGGCGGGCGGCTTGCTTTTTACCCGCGGTAAAGCGGGGGTTTTACTTTGATCAAGCATCAATCTTTGAAAGCGTTTTGTCGGGTGAATGGAGCAGAGGAGGGGAATGGATTGAAAAAGATAGCCAATGCAATTACTACTTTTTTTGATATGATTTATCGAATCCTGTTGGAATACTCGAAAATTGTACTATTGGTTATTGTAGTTATTGTAAGTACACAGGTCATCTCAAGAAAATTTATTGGAGTATCCATCCGTTGGTCGGAAGAAGTGGCTTTGCTGCTGATGGTCTGGATGGCGTTTATATCCATGGCAATTGGTGTTGAGAAAAAACTGCATATCTCGATTTCCATGTTTTATGATATGTTTCCCAAAAAGCTGAGATCAATTTTTGATAAAATCAACTATGGTGTCATCTTTTTGTTTGGAGTCGTTTTAATGTATTATGGGGCAAAGCTGATTGGAAGCACTTCCAGTTCAACCTTGCCGGCGACAAAATGGCCGGCCTGCACACTATATTTAATGATGCCGGTAGGCGTACTTTTTATCTGCTATTATACCATTTTGGATTTGTTCAAACTCGATCAATTCCGGCATAAAGAAATTGAAGGAGGAGACGAGTAATGGCGGATATGAATTTAGCGGTTGCAATTCTTTTGGGCAGTTTCTTTATTTTTATTATTTGTAAAATGCCAATTACATTTGCTCTTGCGGCATCAACATCCATTACGATGTTTTATTTAGGAATCCCCCTGATGGCAATGGTACAGCAAATGGCAAAAGCTATCAACAGTTTTTCGCTGATGGCGATCCCGTTCTTTATTCTTGCCGGCGAAATCATGGGCGCGGGCGGAATATCGGACCGAATGGTGGGCTTTGCGAATATATTGGTGGGCAGATTCCGCGGCGGGCTTGCGCAGGTAAACTGCTTGGACTCGATGTTCTTTGGCGGTATTTCCGGATCCGCAGTAGCCGACGTTTCTTCCCTTGGTACCATTGTAATCCCTATGATGGAAAAATCGGGATATGATAAGGACTTTTCGGTTGCAATCACGGTTGCAAGCTCGTGCCAAGGCGTTTTGATTCCTCCGTCTCATAATATGATCATGTACTCGCTTGCCGCCGGCGGCGTATCGGTTGGACGCTTGTTTTTGGGCGGCTATCTGCCGGGTGTCATGGTTGGTATTTCCTTGATGGTCGTTTGCGGAGTGATTTCCAAAAAGCGCAACTATCCTCGTGAAAAAGCAGTTTCCTTTAAGGAAGCCATTAAAATTACGCAAGAGGCGCTCGCCGCACTGTTTACAGCAGTTATCATTATGTTCGGTGTTTCGCTGGGTATCTTTACAGCGACCGAATCAGCGGCAATTGCATGCGTCTATGCGTTTATAATTTCAATTTTTTATTACAAAGAACTGAAATTAAAGCAAATGCCTAAAATCCTTATGAACTGCGTCAGAACGCTGGCTATGGTGTTTAGCTTAATTGCGGCGGCCGGTGCATTTGGATGGCTTCTGGCTTATCTGAAAGTTCCAACTATGATCACAAATGCACTGTTAAATGTAAGCGATAATAAAGTGGTTGTATTTTTACTTATCAATTTAATGCTTCTGGTTTTGGGATGCATTATGGATATGGCTCCGCTGATCCTGATTTGCACACCGATTTTACTTCCGGTTGTGCAGACATTCGGAATGGATCCTGTACAGTTCGGAGTGATGCTTATTATGAACTTGGCAATCGGCCTTTGCACACCTCCGGTTGGCTCGGCTTTGTTTGTAGGCTGTGCAATTGGCAGAATCAAGGTAGAACAAGTCACAAAGGCATTGATTCCAATGTATGCAGGCATGGTAATCGTGCTGATGCTGGTCACGTTTGTACCGCAGTTTTCCATGTTCCTGCCTCAGCTGATTATGCCGGCTTAATCAAACAATGCGGCGATTGACAGCTGGTAAATTTTTGTGGTATAGTACATTTTAGTGTTCTGCTTCACGCAGGAAAAGCAAACGGGATGCCCTTGGGCATCCCGTTTAAATTATGATGTAACCGGCATC
>CALLQM010000412.1 GCA_938014855.1 uncultured Clostridia bacterium
ACTTGTGCCGCCTGTACCTATATGCTGGGTGCTGCTACAGTGGCAAAAGAGCATTTTGGTGATGCGATTGATATGGTGGAATACAAGTCTACCGTTAAAGAAAATATAGCGAGAACTGTAAAAATGGGGGTTAAAAATCTACCTTCTATTTATATCAACGGGAAACTCAAATTTTCTTCTTTAATTCCCAGCAAAGAAGAACTTCAAAAAGCGATTGAAGAAGCAATGACCCAAATAAAGTAAATGTACTGTACGAGAAAAAGCTGCCGCTCGTTAATCAATGAACGGGCGGCAGTGCTATCTATACGTTTGAGTGGAAAAGTTGAATCTGCACACAGGAAAGTGGGGAAGCAAATTGGTACAATTTTATTTGGTTACGGGTTTTTTAGGAGCAGGTAAGACTACATTCCTTAAAAATCTTATACGTATGTTATCACAGTATCGTTTAAGGGTCGTTGTAAATGAGTTTGGCAAGGAAGGCATCGACGGAAAATTACTTGAGGAACTGGGTGTTGAAGTAGACGAAATTAATAATGGTTCCATTTTTTGTTCCTGTCGTTTGGATAAATTTGAAGAAGTTTTGGAAGATGTCCTTAAAAATCCGCCCGAAATTCTTTTGGTAGAAGCATCCGGTCTGTCTGACCCCACCAATATTCGTAAAATACTTACAAACGAGCAAAAGTTTTCCGAATTTTGTTACTGCGGAAGTATCTGTCTTGCGGATGCATTAAGCTTTAAGAAGGTGCTGCATACTGCACGCGTATGCAATAAGCAGATTAGTGTCAGCGATATGGTGCTAATTAACAAAACGGATATTGCGACTTCAGAACAAATTCAGGAAACGGAAGACCTCATTCGAGCGCAATATCCCGATTTAGTAATACACCGCACCAGCTTTGGCAGAATCAAGAAAGAATGGCTTGAGGAACTGAATCCAGTATCAAGGGAAAAATCAAATAGAATTCAGACCAAGGACATTACCCTGCAAAAAGCAACTATTTTTATTAAAGAAGTAATGAGCCGATATCAGTTGGAACAATTTATTCGTATGTTTATTGAAGACACCTATCGGGTGAAGGGATTTGCTTTTTTGGAAAACCAAACTTATTTGGTGGATTGCGTGGGTTCATTTGTGAGCATTATAGAGCATGGCGAAACGGATACCGAAAATTATAATAAAATTATTGCGTTAGCAGGGCAGGGAATGCAGCTAAAAAAGAGCATAGAAAAGGCGGTAGAGTGGTATCAACCATATATTCTAGCCATTGAATAAGGGAGGATAAAGTGTATGTTGAATCATATTTTTGAAAAGATTAAAAAGTCTCAGGAACTTACCAAAGCAGATGCGATGGAACTGCTTGATATAAACAATGGTACAGAGGAATACTATCAACTGCTCGGGCTGGCAAACCGCTATTCCAGAAAACAATTTGATGGCAAGGGTTTGATTTTCGCGCAGATAGGTCTGGATGCACAGCCTTGCGAAGTGAACTGCAAATTTTGCTCTTTGGCAAAAGATGTATTTGATCCATCCATGCGTAACGAAAAGCCGCTGGAAGATGTAATAAACTACGTAAGGCAGCTGGTTGAAGCAGGAGCTCAAGAAATGTTTTTAATGACGACAGCAAGTTACAGTCAGGAAAAATTTTTAAAATATGCTGCCTCAGTAAAAGCAATTTTGCCTCCTCAGATGCGATTTGTTGCCAATGTCGGAGATTTTGATCTTACATACGCCAAACGTCTGAAAGAGGTCGGTTTTACGGGAGTGTACCATATTTGCCGCTTACGTGAAGGTGTTGATACGCAGGCACGTTTGGAAGATCGTGTAAAAACGTTGGATAGTGTGCGTGACGCAGGACTTGAACTTTATTACTGTGTCGAACCGATCGGTGCGGAACATAATAACATGGAAATTGTAGAAGAGATTTTTCGTGCAAAAAAATATCCCGTCGATGCGATGGCAGTTATGAAGCGCATTTCAGTGGAAGGAAGTCAGCTGTATAGCAGGGGTGAAGTTTCTGCAATGACGCTTGCGAAAATTGCCGCTGTTACCGTTTTGAGTGTAAGACCGTCCAGAGCAATGGGCGTTCACGAGCCGGATGAGCTATGCTTAGTAGCGGGTGCGAATCAAATTTATGCAGAAGTCAGCGTTAACCCACGCGACACCAGTCAGGTAACGGAACTTTCAAGAGGATATTCTGTTGCAGCAGCTAAAAAACTGCTGGAAAAAACAGAATGGATGTAGTATAATCCAATCAATTGAAACGTGGAGAAAAAGAATCATGACCGATCAAAAATTGATAGAAACAGCAGTCAATTTTGGAGCGCATAAGGCGGCAGTTATGAATGTAAAGGATATCCCGTTTAACCGAGATTTTCGAAAAGCTTGTGAATCAAACACTTGCGGTAATTACGGTAAATGCTGGACATGTCCGCCAGATGCAGGTGATATTGACGATTTAATTGAGAAAGCGCGTAAGTATCATCGAGCTCTCATTTATCAAACGGTATCCAGCATCGAAGATTCTTTTGACATTGAAGGAATGCTGGAAGCGGGGAAAATACATAATCAGGTCGCAGAAAAAATTGCAGCACAGGCTCTTCCATACCTTGGAGATCACGTACTGCACCTATCTGCAGGGGGATGCAGAGTGTGTGAACGATGTGCGAAAAGAGATAACCTGCCCTGCCGCCATCCGGATAGGGCAATGTATTCAATGGAAGCTTATGGGATTCCGGTTTCTGAAGTTGCTTCACTTTGTGGTCTAAAATATATCAACGGGCAAAATACCGTAACCTATTTTGGCATATTCTTATACGAGTAGGAGTTGTAAAACACGATGATTCAAGTGACCGTAATTTACGAGAACAAAAAAGATACGTTTTGTTTTGAGCAGAGCGTTTTACTGTCTGAAGTCATACAACTGCACCATTTTCCGCTGGAGGTTCCATGTGGAGGAAAAGGAAAGTGCAAACAGTGCAGGGTAAAAGCGGTCGGTGAACTTTCGCCCATTACGCAGACGGAGAAAGAAGGTCTTACCGCAGAAGAATTGCAGAGGGGTATTCGGCTGGCATGCCTTACCTATGCACAGGGAAATGTCGAAGTAACACTCTTTCCGAAGGGTAGACTGGAAAATATTGTGGTCAAAGGTGTCATGCCGAATTTTAATCCAAAGCCTATGATGAGCGGATACGGTGTTTCAGTCGATATTGGAACGACTACCATAGCCGCACAACTATATGGGCTAAGCAATGGTACAGCATTGCAGGCGGTATGTATGAAAAATCCGCAGGTGAAGTTCGGCGCTGATGTGATGACTCGTATTGAGCAGGCATTGAATCAAAAAAGCGAACAACTTTATTACAGCATTGCAAATGGAATTGACAGAATGGTGCGGGAAATGGCGAAGCAGGAGCAAATTAAATCGGATCAAATTGATGCCATTGTGATTACAGGCAATACGGTAATGCTCTATTTTCTTACCAGACAAAATGTGGATTGTTTGGCACATGCGCCGTTTGTGGCGGATAGGCTGTTTGGGGAATCGGTACAGGCTGACGAAATTGGGATTGCTTCAGCACCGTTTGCAAAGGTGTACCTGCCTAGATGTATTTCTGCATTTGTGGGAGCAGATATCACAATGGCAATTCTTGCCAGC
Source organism: uncultured Clostridia bacterium (assembly GCA_938014855.1). Classification (GTDB taxonomy): domain Bacteria; phylum Bacillota; class Clostridia; order Oscillospirales; family Ruminococcaceae; genus Anaerotruncus. Next base: position 3,660 of record CALLQM010000412.1, read on the forward strand.
GGTATGTATAAAAAAGATCAAACTTCATTGCTGGTTGATATTGGCACAAACGGCGAGATTGCCTTGTGGCATAACGGAAAAATGTACTGCTGTTCAACGGCAGCAGGTCCCGCTTTTGAGGGGGCGGGTATTCATATGGGAGTAAACGGCGTTAACGGTGCGATTGATTCCGTGCGTACTGATCATGGTAAAATCTTGTGTACCACTATTGGAGATGAGCCTGCAATCGGTATTTGTGGTTCGGGTATTATTGATGCAATTTCGGTACTGTGTGAGGCACAAGTCATAGATGAGACAGGCTTTATGTTGGAAGAGGGTCATGAGTTTGAACATCTTGTTACAGATTGTGGCGGAGAGGCCGCTTTTTGCATAAACGAGCACGATATTATAATTACGCAAAAGGATATCCGTATGGTTCAACTTGCAAAAAGTGCAATTTGTGCCGGTATGCTCACGGTTATTCAAAATGCAGGACTTGTGGTAGAGGACATTGACTGTCTGTATATTGCAGGTGGATTCGGCAGCTATATTAATTTGGATAATGCCGCACGAATCGGACTGATTCCGCCACAGCTTGCCCCCAAAGCATTGGTAATAGGAAATGCGGCGGCAAGTGGCGCTACCATGCTGCTGCAAAATAAAGACTATATTGCGGAGTCCTTTAAAATTGCAGAAAATGCACAGATCATAGAGCTTACTACTAACCCGCTGTTTCTGGATCATTATATGGATTGTATGAGTTTTTAGCAGCAATAATATTAATGTACAGAGATAAGAATTTTATTACATAGGTATGACAAAACCTATCCAAAATTAAAAAAATGAGTCACTTTATAAGTGGCTCATTTTTAATGCACTACTACAAAAGCATGGCAAGTTGATTGAGGACACTTTGGAAGTTTTAGGTTTATAATGGAAATATAAAGACAAGTGGTATATAATAATTAATGCTATTTTACTACTATCAAAGCACTTATTTATAATTTGTGCATTGATTCTATCAGATTACAAAAAATCAATCGAAATATAAAGGGGAAACATATGAGTAAATTAATTAATTTCAGTAAAATGTTAACAGGATATTTTGATAATTCAGAACAAATTAAGAGATATCAAAATCAGCAGATTTTTGACTACCCGAAGGCAGAACATCGGAATACAATCTGCAATGATAAAATATACAACTTGCCTCAGGACTTTAACGGGATTTTTTTGTTGGAGGAAAGTTATTATACAATAAAAGGGAACACAAATTCACTGCCTCATTTATTTCTTTTAACAGAAAATGATGGGTTCATAAAATTAGAATCTTATGAAATACCGTCTGATTATGATAAGAATTCGTTCACATATGATAATTTAGGGAAAGTTGATTACAATAGCTTAAAAAAATCTGAAAAATTCAATCCATTAATATATAAAGAAGAAAACGGAACGTTTAAGGGCAAATCTGTAAGTATGTTCACACCTATTCTGAAATTTACGATTGATGAAACATTAAGCAAAGACTTGTTATTAGTTTCAGAGATATTTGAAGTGAATGGAAAGAGAACATTCGGTTATGACGACCCAATTGAATATAAGAGAGTAAAAAGATAAACCATAAGCAATTGAGGTAGAGTGTTCAAAACTTTTCATGTCGCAATGAAATCAAGTTAAATTTCAAATATTACTTAAATTGACACGCGTTTTAAGATCTTCCATGGACAAAATAAGTCATGGGAGATCTTTCATTTTAGAATAAAATAAGAAATTTTTAAAAGAACATAATCAAATCATACCTTAATTGTTGATAAATATTGCATTTTTGAGGGAATAGGGGGTAGACATTTGCAAAAGACATGTAGTACAATAAACGGGTGTATTTTTTAAAGGAGGGATAACTATCATAAATTTCATTACATTTCTGCCAGTTTTTTCCCGGCAGATCTATTGGAAAGACTTATAGTGTCGTTAAAGATACAGATTACGTTTACTTAATTTTGAAAATTTCTTAGTAATGGAGGCTAATTTTGAAGGAAGAAAAAAAGAACGAGCGAACAACGAAACAGGATTTGGCAAAAAAACTGAAAAAAGCAGAAAAAGAAGCACGCAGGAAGGCTATAAAAGAGAGACCGCCGTTTAAAGGGCTTCAGATTCGGCCTACGGTATCTTTGTTTGACGAAGAAGGCAGACAAGAACCCGGAGAAAACAACTGGTCAGGATTCGGATTTGATATGCATCCGCAAGTTGCGTTTTTTTCTACACTAATATTGGTGTTATTTATCAGTTTTGCATTATTTTCCCCAAAAATTGCAGAGAACTTTTTTGGTTCAATCATGGATGGCATTACAGTAAATATCGGATAGTTTTTTATTGTAGTAGCAAATCTTGTGATAATTGCTGCTTTGGTATTTGCATTTGGTAAGTATGGTAATGTCAGAATTGGCGGAAGTGATGCAAAGCCTGAATTTAGCAAATTTGGTTGGTTTGCAATGCTGTTAAGTGCAGGCATGGGAATTGGTCTTCTATTTTGGAGTATCGCAGAGCCGATTACACATCTTGGAAAACCTTCGCCTATGTTTGGAGATATTGGATCGCAGACAGCTGAAGCGGCGCAGGCGGCTATGGCTACGACTTTTTTTCATTGGGGACTTCATCCTTGGGCAATCTATGCCGTTGTAGGGTTGGCGTTGGCTTTCTTTGCATATAATGAAGGATTACCTTTAACAATCCGTTCTATTTTTATCCAATCATTGGTAATAAAATTTATGGTTTTTGGGGTAATGTCATAGATGTTTTATCTGTTATTGCAACGCTTACAGGGCTTGCAACATCATTAGGATTTGGTGTGGCACAGGTAAACGCTGGACTCAACTACCTATTTGGTATTAATATAAATACAACAGTTCAAATTATTTTAATTACTATCATTACAGGATTTGCCACAACATCTGTTGTTCTTGGGCTGGATGGTGGCGTAAAGCGCCTTAGTGAAATTAATATGATTCTAGCAGGTGTATTTTTAATATTTGTGCTAATTGCTGGCCCGACCGTATATATTTTAAGTGGATTTTCCCAAAATTTAGGATTTTATTTATCCAATCTCATGGAAATGAGTCTGTGGACAGAGACCTTTAAAGGGACCAATTGGCAGGGAGGCTGGACTATTTTCTATTGGGCTTGGTGGATTTCTTGGTCACCGTTCGTGGGAATGTTCATTGCTCGTATCTCTAAAGGTCGTACCGTTCGAGAATTTATTTTGGGCGTTATGATTATACCGACCCTGCTTTCTTTTATTTGGATGTCTACTTTTGGTGGAACAGCAATTTTCCAACAGATGAATGGTGTTGCCGATCTTGTTTCAGTAGTAAAATCAGATATCTCGCTGGCTCTTTTTGCTATGCTCAAGAATCTTCCTTGGGAACAAGTTCTTTGCACGGTCGGAATCATACTTGTAACGGTTTTCTTTGTTACTTCTTCTGATTCCGGGTCGTTAGTAGTGGATCACTTGATATCTGGCGGAAAATTAGATTCTCCGGTGCCGCAAAGAATATTTTGGGCGGTTATGGAGGGCGTTGTTGCGGCAACACTTTTGATGGGCGGCGGCCTGCAAGCCCTTCAAACAGCCGCGGTCATTACAGGACTGCCATTTGCAATCATCATTTTATTGATGCTGTATTCGTTAAATGTGGGGCTTAAGAAGGAATACGAAATTGAAGAGATTGTCAGAAAGAAAGTGATTCAAGTAAGACACGAGCATCAGATTAATACTGTGATTGAAAAAATAGTAAATGATGATGCGCTGAACAATTCCGAAGATAAGCAATAATTTATAAAAATCCCATCCATGATTAACAAGCATGGATGGGATTTTTGCTATTCTCCAAATAAAATAGATTGAGAATTTGTGTAATTATGATATAATAAGTAAAACTTAAAAAGGAGAGACTGAACTATGAAACGAGCAGTTAACTTTGCAGAGATTGTATCAAATCGGGCGGTAGGTGTAAAATAACTTTAAACTTGCATCATACCTCCCATACGAATCAAATAAGCGGAGGTAATCGCATTGAATAACCTAACAAACTATGGCGCATCCGAGCGCTTTTTTACAGAAGCAACACTCTATCCGACTCTAAATTTAGCAAGAGTGATTTCACAATATAAAGATCTTTATAAAATCGCTACACAGCAAGGTGGATCGTTAGCTGAGATTTCAGGAAAATTTCGTTATGAAACGAATAGCCTTGCGGATTACCCCGTAGTTGGGGACTTTGTAATGGTAGATCGCACCGATTCTACAACTGGAAATGCAATTATTCACAAGGTTCTCACTCGAAAAAGTGCATTAGAGCGTACAGCTGTAGGAATGAGCAACCAAGTGCAGGTGGTTGCGGCAAATATCGACGTGCTGTTCCTTTGCATGTCGCTTAATCAAGATTACAATTTAAGCCGTTTGGAACGCTATCTTTCAGCGGCATGGAACAGCCGCGCGACTCCGGTAGTGGTGTTGACAAAAGCAGATTTATGCACCGACCTTCCTCAAATAAAGGCGGAAGTATCTGCGGCTGCGATTGGAGCGGATATTCTTACAACGTCCTATAAGGACAAAACTTCCTGTGAGCAATTACTGCCTTATTTAATCAAAGGCGTAACGGCGTCGTTTATCGGGTCATCCGGGGTAGGAAAATCCACACTGATTAATCAACTTGTCGGGGAGGAACTGCTTGCTACTTCAGAAATTCGACAGGATGATAAAGGACGACACACCACGACTCGACGCGATCTTTTGATTTTGCCTCAGGGGGGTATCGTCATCGATACGCCAGGTATGCGAGAATTCGGGGTGGAATCAACAAATTTGTCTAAATCATTTGTTGATATTGATGAACTTGCCGCACAATGCAAATTTCGCGATTGTACGCATACCACCGAGCCGGGCTGTGCAGTACTAAAAGCGATTCAATTAGGAGAACTGGATGAGCGGCGTCTGGCAAATTATCAAAAGCTAAAGCGAGAAGCGAAATATGATGTGTTAAACTCTAAGCAGATAGAAAACGAGAAGATAAATGCGATGTTTGCAGCATTTGGCGGCATTAAAAATGCACGGGATTTTATAAAGCAAAAGAATAAGCAAAAATAAAAATTGTCGACAGCCCTCGGCTTTTGTTTGCCGAGGGCATTTATGCTTTGTTATCAGATCTAAACAATGATAGATAATATGCTGAACGCTACGATGCTTGGGTATACTATTAGTGCTGTTATGCAAACAACTTTACCTTTTTGATAAAGTAAGGATGATCATTTTTGAACTATACAATATTGGTAGCGGAAGATAATAAAGACATTGTGGAACTGTTAAAATTATATTTAGAAACAAGTGGTTATCATGTTCTGATTGCCTATGACGGGATAACTGCTTTTAATAGAATAAAAAACGAGAATATCGATCTTATTATTATGGATATTATGATGCCACAAATGGATGGATATGAGTTAACAAAAGAGGTTCGAAAGATCAAAAATATTCCCATTCTTATATTGTCTGCTAAAAATCAAGACAGCGACAAAATACTGGGATTAAATCTTGGAGCAGATGATTATATTACGAAACCATTTAACCCGCTGGAAGTTACCGCAAGAGTCGAAGCAAATTTAAGAAGATTCTATCGATTAAACGACAATCATAAAGATCATCAGCAGACCATTCTTCAGTTGGGAGATCTCATCTTGGATACTGCCAGTCTCACGCTTAAAAAAAGGGGGGAAGAGATTGTTACCACTCCAAATGAGTATAAAATTCTTTCGCTTTTAATGAAATCACCGGGCAGAGTTTATACAAAATCTCAAATTTGCGAAGCAATCAGCGGTGAATTTTACGAGAAATACGAGAATGCGATTGCTGTTCATATTTCACATATTCGAGATAAAATTGAAGACGACCCAAGAAATCCTCGCTATATCAAAAATATTAGGGGGTTAGGATATAAGATTGAAAGGCAATAAACAGGCAAAAGGCAGTTTTTTTACGCTGCTTTTGCGCAATTATATTTTGTTTACCTTGCTCATTGTTGTGTCGTTAAGTGGTGTCTTTATAATCACAGTTCTGCGTGTTAGTGGAAAAATAGTTGAAATTGATCCAAAGCAGCTGTTGGAATTTCAAGATGTATTGGCGCAGGGCGAATACGCTGAATTGCCTGCTGAACGATTATTTGGTCAAAATAGTATTTTGAAGGTCTTAAACGAAAAAAATCAGATTGTGTATACAAGTGGAATAGATACTATAGATGTGGCGGTAAGTACAAGAGAGCTGTTTTATATTCCTGATTATATTAAGACGAAACAAATAAATGTGACTAAGTTTGACAATGCGATTGGAGAGCCACAAATATCTGTTGTCATAACACAACAGGATGAACAAAATAGTGATTCCAGTAAGAAGATGTACTTATTGGATCAAAATTATAATATTTTATACAATTCTGAATTGAATCCTAGGGTAAAATTAACAAAAAAAGAATTTGATTTTTTAACAGGAACTTATCAAAATAGTATTAAAATTTCAAAGCATACTTTTTTAACCAATAAAAATCAGCGATATACGCTGCTAATTTTCCAGCCTGAGAATACGATAACGCTGATGTTTGGAAACATTGCGCATGTAATAGCGGATTCTTTTGTTTTATTTCTTATTCTCTATTTTATTATTATTGCGATCTTTATCTTTTGGCTGAACAGAAAGGTAAAAAAACCACTTTCTATTCTTCGCGATGCAATTGGAAATGTTTCAAACGGCAATCACGGACAATATCTTAACTATAAAGGTCCAATTGAATTTGTAAACATATTTGATAGCTTTAATGACATGTCAAATAAACTGATGAAAAGCGAACAAGAACGGAAAAAGTTAGAGGCGGGCAGACAAAAAATGCTTGCAGATATTTCTCATGATTTTAAAACACCGATTTCGGTCATCCAAGGCTATGCAAAAGCGTTGTCCGATGGCCTAGTAACAGCCGAAAAAAAGCCGATCTATTTACAAATAATTGCATCTAGAGCTGAAATGCTAAATGAATTAATCAATACGTTTCATGAATATAGCAAGTTAGAACATCCGGATTATGTATTGACTTTGGAGCCCTGTGACATTTGCGTGTTTCTAAGAGATTATTTGGCGGAAAAATATAGTGAATTAGAACTATTGGGCTTTCATCTGGATCTTGAAATTCCGGAATCACATATTTTGTGTGATCTTGATAAATTACAGTTTAAGCGTGCAATTGAAAACATTGTATCAAATTCCGTGAAGCATAATGAGAATGGTACAACTTTGTTTTTTAGGCTTTCTTTTTTAGAGGATGAAATAAAAATAACAATTGCAGACAATGGTGCAGGCGTTTCAAAAGAGATTGGACAGACAATCTTTGAACCTTTTGTAGTGGGCGAAAAATCACGCAGCAATCAAGGATCTGGATTAGGTCTTGCGATCAGTAAAAAAATAGTGGAGGCGCATGGAGGAATGATTGCTTTCATTCAGCCGCCTGAAAAAGGATACCATACGCAATTCGAAATCATACTTCCACGACATGAAAGACCTAAGGAACCATAAAAAGGTTCCTTAGGTCTTTCTTAAGAAATCTTAAGATTATTGAAATTCTCCCTTAACGATTCACATTTACAATATACTTACCAAATAAATAGTAATTGTAATTTGTTGAATGATAAGGAGAAGTTTTATGGTTTATAATCCATTCTTTAGAAAATTGCAAACAGCAGAAAGTGGAGAAAAAGCCGCTACATATAGCGGAATTGCGGTAAAAGGGATTTGGTTTTCAATTTTAACACTTGTAGGTGTAGCCGCTTACTTTTATTTACCGCCCTTTACGAACAGCATGTATATGTTGATTGGTACTACGGCTGTTGCTGTTTTGTGTCCACTCATCATTTTTTGGGTGCCGTCCACCACACCTGTTTTGGGAACGGTTTATAGCGTTGTGCAAGGTTATCTTGTGGGTTTTGTCAGTACCCAATATGCGAAAGAATATAGTGGAATCGTTTTGATGGCTTTAGGAATTACAGCAATTGTAGTCCTATCACTTTTCTTTCTCTATGCAAGTGGAATTATAAAAGTAGGACACAAATTTAAGGCATTTATATCAACATTGTTTTTAGGCTCGATTTTAGCATCCGGTATTATATTTGTAAGTTCGTACTTTTTTCCTGCCATGAAAACAATTTTTTATGGTAACAGTATGGTTAGTTTAATCGTTGCAGTGGTGGTACTTCTCATTACAGCGTTAAACTTAATTTCAGAATTTGATCATGTAGCGCAAACAGTAAACAGAAGACTTTGCAAAAAGTATGAATGGCAGGCTGCGTACGGTCTTGTTATGACGATCGTTATTCTGTTTTTGCGTATCTTAAGAGTATTAGCAATCATATTTTCCAAAGCAAAGGAGAATCGATAATGTTATCAATTGTAATATATCTTTTAATCTCAATTTTATTTGGAATCATAATATGCTTTAAAGGGAAACAGCTGTATTTTCCGATTATCATGGTAGAAGCGTTTTTAGCAACAGAGCTTATTAGTATGTTTTACTTAGGATTTACGGTCAAAGGACTACTGATTGGGACTGTGTTAGGAATTATAATGGCAGTTCTTGCACGTTTTGTCTATAAACTTGGCATTTTCATGTGTGGAGTTATTGCCGGTGCGTTAGTCGGCAGCCTAATAACTGGGATTTTACCACAATCGCTTGTAGATTATTCATGGATTTTAGTTGTTTTGGTTGCGTTGATAGGCGGAATTTGTGCGGTACATTGGAGCGAATTGTTTATAGCTGTTTCAACAGCATCAAGCGGCGCTGTTAAAATTTCCACTGGTGTATGTTTTTTAGCATTTCATTTTACACAGTTGGATCAGTTTGTATATGCTGACGGAGCATTTTCGACCATTACCCATTTATCAGAATTTTTAAGAACAGACTTCATTACACAGAATTGGCTTGCAATTACGGTTGTATCTGTTATTATATTTGTAATGGGCTTTCTTTCACAACAGCATCAAAGTGTAAATGGAGGAAGGAAATCTCATAAAAAAACCTAGAAGATCATTACTGAAAATTTTCAAGGAAAGAAGATCATCTTTTGGGATAACCTAAGAATAGATGGCACAAAAATTAGGGGGTTCATAATGAAAAATCTCACGAAAGTTCAACTGTTTACAATTCTTTCTTTGCTGGCTTATGCGGTATGGGAAGTTGCAGTGCAGGTTTGGGCGAAAGGTATTGAAGGTCCGATCATTCGAGTAGACCTCATCTTCATTTATCCAATACTTGTAGTTTTAGTCATTGTATCGATTATTCAATTTGTGAAGCGGAAATAAATCCGTTCCATGTAAAACAGCCTGCTGCAAATTGCAGCAGGCTGTTTTTAGATCAATTTTATTTTTTTGCAATCAAATCGGCGACATAAAGACCGTTTGCAGAAGCCTGTGAGAGGGAACGGGTGAACCCAGCGCCATCGCCAATTGCATAAATTCCTGGACAATTTTCAATTTCAAATTCATTGCAGCGGGGACGTGCCGAATAATATTTGCACTCAATACCATACAGCAGGGTATCGTAATTCGCTGTACCCGGAGCAATTTGATCCAAAGCATGAAGGGTTTCCACAATATTATCCAATTGACGCTTTGGAATGCAAAGACTAAGGTCACCTGGAACTGCGGATAGCGTAGGACGAACGGTGCACTGTTTTAAGCGTTTTTCATCTGTACGGCGTCCGGCTTCCAAATCACCCAACCGTTGTACAAGAACACTGCCGCCGCTGATGAGATTGGCAAGACTTGCAACATGACGTGCATATTCGATTGGCTCTTTAAATGGCTGTGTAAAGTTAATTGTAGAGAGAAGCGCAAAGTTCGAATTTTTCGTTTTGCGTACTTCATCACGATAACTGTGACCATTTACAGTAAGTACACCATTTGTATTCTCTGTCACCACTTGACCGCGGTCATTAAAACAGAACATACGAATAATATCGCCGTATTCTTTTGACCGATAACGGATTTTTGGTTCATAGATTTTTTTTGCAAAATCTTCCCAAACTAATGCAGGAAGTTCCACACGAACACCGATATCCACTTGGTTGTTATGCAAGGGAATGTTGTTTTTTTCGCACCAGTCAGAGAAAAAGAGACTTCCGGCACGGCCAACAGCAAAGATTATTTTATCAGCAGTGCAGGTATGTTCCGTACCTTTACTTTGAACAGTAAGTTTATGTGTTTCTTTGTTAACATTGGTGACCGTGCTGTTTGTATGAATTTCCACCTTGTTTTCCAAGTCATGAATCAATTTCAGCATGGTATCATAATTGGAATCTGTACCAAGATGCTTTACTTGTGCCTGGCTCATATGCAAATCATATTTCAGGCAAAGCTTTTTTAGTTCATTGCTCGGCATAAACCGTTCCGTGGTAGCGCCAAAGCTGATGAGGATTTTATCTGCCTGTTCAATATAATCAATAACCGTTTCGTCCGGTAAAAATTCGGTTAGCCAACCGCCGTATTCCGTACTGATGACATATTTGCCATCGGAAAAAGCGCCGGCACCCGCAAGGCCTTCCATAATTGCGCAGGATTTACATTTAATGCAAGCCTTTGCTTTCTTTGTAATAATCGGACAGATACGTCGGTCGAGCGGATTACCTTTTTCAAACAACGCGATCGATAGTGAGGGGTTTAGCTCGGCAAGACGGTATGCGGACATTAAACCGCCAATTCCTCCGCCGATAATGGCAATATCATAATTATCATGCTGTGCTAGATAACCAATGAATTTGGATCCTCCTTTTGAGTTGCGCAAAGAAAACTTAGGCTTGTGCAGATGCAGTTTAAAATGTGGTTTATGCAGGTGAAGTTTTAACCTAGGTCGATGAAGTTTGATTTTAAATCCTCTTCCGGTTCTCATTTTAATATGGAAATGAGAACGCTTGCGTTGTTTGTCCCGCAAAACACCGTTATAAACGTTCAGAACATATTCAGCAAGATTGACGGCACCGCTGTTTTCTACCGAATGTCGAACAGAATAGCTTAGCTGTTCGCGCTGTTCAGTACTCATATTTTTCAGCTCATGGATTTTATCTGCCATTTCTGTGGCATTATTAAAGATAAAGCCATTGATGCCGTCTTTTACTTGTCCTTCGTTCAGCGGGTCGGTTATTTGCAAAACAGGCAGCCCCATTGCCATTCCTTCCAACATCGAAATGGAGTTGGTATCGGAAGTAGAAGCTGTGATGTAAAAATCGCAGCAGGCAAAATAAGGCGGAATATCATCATGCATGACCTTCCCAGCAAAGGTTACCATATCGGTAACGCCAAGCTGCTCAGCTTGTTCTTCTAATTCCTGCCTGCAAGGTCCATCCCCAATAATTAGCAGTTTAATATTTTCGTCCGGCCGGATGGTTTCTTTCCAATAGTTTAACAAGACATCAACACTTTTTTCTCTGCCCAAACGCCCAACAAATACACCGATCTGCATTTGGTCGGTGTATTTAAACTTTTGTCGAAAAGCATGCTTTTTCTCATCTTCAATTTTTGCAAGATCAAATGTATTCAAATCGACAGGATTTGGAATGACATTTACCGGCTTATAAACACCGACTTTATGGAAGTATTCTTCACATTTTTTCGATGGACCGGTAAGAGCTTGCGCTGATTTTGCAAACATTTTCGTATATTCATGAGAAAGCTTTGTTGTGACAGGCACCAAAGGCTGAGGTGAGACGTAATAGATATATTCATCATACATGGTGTGCAGTGTGTAAACTAATGGTATACGCAGTATTTTCGAAATCATAATACCGGATAGTCCAATCCCAAACTCATTATGAACATGAATAACATCCGGATTAAACTTGCTGATAAATTTTAGTCGTGTTGTAGAAAGCGGCAATGCAACTCCATAGCCATAAAAGCGGTTGGATGTGTGGGCAGGACAGTGCAGAATGCCATCAACAATATAATGACGGCGCGCACTGCCATCTGCTGTTACAACCAGCACTTCATGACCTAGTTGTTCCAGTCCATCTTTCAATGATTTCACATGGGTTACGACCCCGTTGATGTGCGGCAGGTATGTTTCAGTAAATAGTGCGATTCGCATAAAATAACGCTCCTGTTCATATCGCTCACATTTTATCATTATAGCATAATTGCTTGTAAAAGCAATGATTTTCTGTGAAGCTATTTATTAATAGAACGATTATAATTGCCAAATGTTTTCAAAAGGTGTAAACTAATAAAAACGCAGTCCAAAAAAACCTTTTATTAAACGGAACCATGCGATGGGGTGATAAAATGTCAATAGACTTAATGCAAAGAAATTTAACCATGTTGACCGACTTTTATGAACTTACAATGTCAAACGGATATTTTGAACACGGCTTTGTTGAAAAACGAGCTGTATTCGATATGTTTTTTCGTACCATACCGGACAATGCCGGTTTTGCATTGTTTGCAGGACTAGAACAGCTTGTTCACTATTTAAAAAACTTAAAATTCACCGAACAAGACATCCAATTCTTGCGGAATAAAGGCCAATTCAGTGAAGAGTTTTTAGAGTATTTAGCAAACTTTGAGTTTGCATGTGATATTTGGTCAGTCAAAGAAGGAACACCGATTTTTCCGTATGAACCGGTTGTGGTGGTCTGCGGACCGATTATTCAGGCTCAGTTGATTGAAACCATGGTTTTACTGACCATTAACCATCAATCACTGATGGCAACAAAGGCAAATCGTATTTGCAGAGCAGCGCAGGGCAGGCTGGTCTCTGAATTTGGTTCCCGCCGTGCGCAAAGTTACGATGCCGCTATTTTGGGCGCTCGTGCCACCTATATTGGAGGCTGTTATGCAACAGCCTGTACCATTGCGGATCGAGATTACTATATTCCTGCTGTGGGAACGATGGCGCATAGCTGGGTGCAGGTTTTTGATAATGAATATGATGCGTTCAAAAAGTACGCGGAAATTTATCCGGACAATTGCGTATTTTTAGTCGATACCTATAATGTGCTCAAATCCGGCGTTCCTAATACAATACGTGTGGCAAATGAAGTGCTTAAACCAATGGGATACCGGCCAAAGGCGATTCGAATTGACAGCGGTGATATTGCTTATCTTTCCAAAAAAGCAAGAAAGATGCTGGATGCCGCGGGTTATCCGGATGTAAAAATTATGGCATCAAATTCCTTGGATGAATACATCATTCGAGATTTAATTTTACAGGGCGCACAGGTGGATTCATTTGGTGTAGGAGAAAATATGATTACCAGTAAATCGCATCCTGTGTTCGGCGGTGTCTATAAATTAGCGGCAGTCGAAGAAAATGGTACATTTGTGCCGAAAATTAAAGTAAGCGAAAGCATTGAAAAAATCACAACGCCATGTTATAAAGATATCTATCGTTTTTATAACCGTGAAACCGGACAGGCCATTGCCGACTACGTGACGGTGCGCGGCGAAATGGTAGACGACAGCAAACCGATTACGATTTTTGATCCGGTAGCTACTTGGAAAAAGAAAACACTAACCAACTACCGAGCTGAACGTATTCTTGTGCAGATTTTTGACAAGGGCAAATGCGTATACGATCTTCCGGCACTTGATGATATCCGTCAGTACTGTGCGGATCAAGTTGATCATTTATGGGATGAGGTCAAGCGCTTTGAACATCCTCATCGTTATTATGTGGACTTGTCCCCAAAATTATGGAATGAACGCAACGATTTGTTAGAAGGAATGAATTATTAATAAAAAGCCGTCTTTCTATAGTTGGAAAGGCGGCTTTTTCTATTTCTTACGCTAAAAGTCCATTATAATTTGTGATGATCTGTTTGAGATGAGTTATTAAGGTTACAATAAATGTAAAAAACAAGTATGTTTGTTACCAAAATGTTAAATATTTTGAATTCCAAGAAAAAGGGCTTGATTTTTATAAAATTTAGGTTAAAATAGTGTTAGCACTCAAAGATGATGAGTGCTAAGGATTCTTTAATAAATTCATATATTATTATCACAATGGGAGGAATTTACATGACGATCAAGCCATTGGCAGACAGAGTTGTCACCAAAATGGTGGAGGCAGAAGAAACCACTAAGAGTGGCATTATCCTTGCGGGTTCTGCAAAAGAAAAACCTGAAGTTGCTGAAGTCCTTGCTGTAGGACCGGGCGGATTGGTAGACGGCAAAGAAGTCACTATGACGATTAAAGTCGGCGATAAGGTTCTGATGAGCAAATATGCCGGCACACAAGTAAAAGTAGATGGTGAGGAATTTACGATTCTTCGTCAAAGCGATATTCTTGCAATTGTGGAAGACTAACTTCAGAACAAAAAGATAAAACTTTAAAAGGAGAATGAACTGTTATGGCTAAGGTTATTTCATACGGCGAAGAGGCCAGAAAAGCTCTTCAGACCGGTATCGACAAATTGGCTGATACTGTTAAAATTACACTTGGACCCAAGGGCCGCAATGTTGTGCTTGATAAGAAATTCGGTGCGCCGCTGATCACAAACGATGGTGTGACCATTGCAAAGGAAATCGAACTTGAGGAAGCATTTGAGAACATGGGTGCTCAATTGGTGAAAGAAGTTGCTACGAAAACCAATGATGCTGCAGGCGATGGTACTACCACAGCAACCCTGCTGGCTCAGGCTCTTGTACGCGAAGGAATGAAGAACGTTACTTCCGGTGCGAACCCCATGGCAGTAAAAAAAGGTATCACAAAAGCAGTTGACGTTGCAGTTGCCGCAGTAAAAGATAATTCCAAAAAAGTAAAGGGCAGTGAAGATATTACCCGTGTTGCTTCCGTATCTTCTGGCGATGAATACATCGGTCAGCTGATTTCCGAGGCAATGGAAAAAGTTTCGGCTGATGGTGTTATCACCATCGAAGAATCAAAAACTGCTGAAACCTACACAGAAGTTGTCGAAGGTATGCAGTTTGACCGCGGTTATATCACGCCTTATATGGTTACAGATACCGAAAAGATGGAAGCTGTACTTGATGATGCATACATCTTGATTACAGATAAGAAGATTGCATCTGTTCAGGAAATCCTCCCGCTTCTCGAGCAGATTGTTCAGTCCGGTAAGAAACTGCTGATCATTGCGGAAGATATTGAAGGCGAAGCACTCTCCACTCTGATTGTAAACCGTCTGCGCGGCACCTTTACCTGTGTTGGAGTAAAAGCTCCAGGCTTTGGTGACAGACGTAAAGAGATGCTGCAGGATATTGCAACTCTCACCGGCGGTCAGGTCATTACAGCTGATCTCGGTCTTGAACTGAAAGACACTACCATGGAACAGCTTGGCAGTGCTCGTCAGGTAAAGGTTCAAAAAGAAAACACCATTATTGTTGACGGTGCAGGCGATTCTGAGGCAATCAAAGCTCGCGTAGCTCAGATTCGTGCTCAAATTGAAACCACTACCAGCGAATATGATAAAGAAAAACTGCAGGAGCGTCTTGCAAAATTGGCTGGCGGCGTAGCAGTTATTAAAGTCGGTGCTGCGACAGAAGTAGAAATGAAAGACAAGAAATTGCGCATCGAAGATGCTCTGTCCGCAACCAAGGCAGCTGTAGAAGAAGGCGTTGTTGCCGGCGGCGGCGTTGCAATGCTGAATGCAACAACTGCTGTTGAAAAGATGCTGTCCTCTTTGGAAGGCGACGAAAAAACCGGTGCAAAGATTGTTCTTAAAGCATTGGAAGAGCCGATCCGCCAAATCGCAGTAAATGCAGGCATGGAAGGTTCTGTCATCATTGATAAGATCAAGCGTTCCCGCAAAGTCGGTTACGGCTATGACTTCTATAAAGAAGCTTATGGCGATATGATCGAAATGGGTATTGTGGATCCGACCAAGGTTACAAGAAGTGCGATTCAGAATGCAGCTTCTGTTGCATCTATGGTTCTTACAACCGAATCTCTTGTTGCTGACGAAAAAGAGGATACTCCTCCGGCGGCTCCGGCTATGCCTGCAGGCGGCATGTATTAATTCGATTAAAAATTATAAAAGGGCATCCGCATTATGCGGATGCCCTTTTTACATAAAGAAAGCAAGATTTTGTTACATAGGATTTGCTTTTTGCTTTGTTCGTTTTGCCTTTCCCTGAAGCTCCGGAACAGGTGAAACCTCATTTTTTGGAATGTGGGTTTTGTGGTTGCTTTCCGTTCCGTGAGGTTCTTTTGGGCTCGGCCTTCGCATTCCTGCTTTTGCCATAATCATTTCCCCATTGTTCGTTCGTGAATTTGTGCTAAATGAGGTTAAGGTATGA
>CALLQM010000413.1 GCA_938014855.1 uncultured Clostridia bacterium
TCAGATTATAATATTTTAAAATGTAATATCGAAGGCGTTTTTCCTAATGCATCAATATTAGATAGCGCTCAAGAGAATAAGTACATATTAGGAAATAATACAGAAACAATTAGAGTAATTGACAAGTATAATTTAGGTCAGTAATTAATGAATTACAATGGAATCAATTCGAATAGGGAATGATATTTCAGTTCAATGGGCAATAACCCATAATGGAATACCTGAATCACTTGAAGGTAGGAAGCTAAATCTTCAACTTTCATGTATGTATGGGAAGTATGATATAACTGACTACACGATAGTCGGAAATACCATACGATTCACATTCTATGGTAAAGATCAGAAGAGTTGCGGAAACTATACTCTCACTCTTTTTGAGAACAAAGGAGAAAAGGGTATGATGGTAGTAGATGCTTGTGATGCATTCAACTTAGTGCCGAAAAGTTGTATGGAAAGTGAAGTCGGAGAAAACAGCAATCTGACTATTTCACATGTCAACATTGAAACAGAAGTTCATCTTGTAAATAATCCAAGCAATACGATTGTGTCCGATACTTTAAACCGTATTGAAGTAATGACACAAGAGGATTATGACGGAATACAGCCGGATGAT
Organism: uncultured Clostridia bacterium; assembly: GCA_938014855.1. GTDB lineage: Bacteria > Bacillota > Clostridia > Oscillospirales > Ruminococcaceae > Anaerotruncus. The sequence continues at coordinate 614 of CALLQM010000413.1, forward strand.
AATACTTTATACATAATAATATGATTTTTAGTGCAAAAGACATTAAGCTTGGAACAATAGATGTCAAGAAACTAATATTAGGTAAAAGGACATTGTGGGAACGTGGAAAGTATCTTGACATAGATCCAAGTAGTATTTGGTTGCAAATGAGCAACGGTAACCAAGCAAACGTTAAAGTGTTTTCCAACGTAGAATGGAAGACAAATTGATTATTAATTAAAAATAGGAGGTTAAATTATGGCAAAACCGAGTTGGTTAACAGTTACCCCCGGAAGTGGTTCGGGTAACGGAGTGTTGCAAAACACAGGTAGCGTCCATACTGGACGATTAGTAAGAACAGGCATTGTGACAGTGACTGCAGTAGGAGTCGCACATCCTAAGACGTACAATGTTACACAGGAGGCAAAACCTGAGTTTATAACGATTGATAATGGTGCGGACATGGCCGCCGACAAAGGAGGAGGAAAGGTTACAGTTACAGGTAAATCAAATTCTGCATCTTTGACCTTCGCTTGGGTTGGCGACGATTTGGAGGCGACAATAGCTGAACAATATACGGCTGGAGGTAAAAGCACAAATAACGGTGAAATTATTGAAGGCGATCCGGGTGCAACCGCTGAGTACAACTGGTCAGTAGAACTCACACTGCCGGAAAATGAAACTGTAGATCAGGTGGACAGAACGTTGAAAGTGTCAAATGGTTCATCCGTATCTCAACAGATAGTTATCCAGCAGACAGCAGGAGACGCTACATTGTCGTTGAGTGAGACCGAAATCACAATCCCGGCTGACGGAAGCGCAGTAAGTGTAAATGTTACATCCAATACAAGTTGGACGGTATCCTAAAGATGTCGGTCATGGAAAAGATGATACCTTGGGATTCAGGTGGAGGAAATCTCCACCTGACCTACACAGGACAAGGAAACAGTTCTATCGTTATAACAAGCGATACGGAAAATTATACTGGAGAGACACGTACAAAACTGATAACAATAAGCACTTCTAAAGGAGGAACTGTAGTTAGGCAACTGACCGTAAAACAGCCAAGCAAGAAAGCTTATGTTGAAGGTGAAATTCTTGTCTTTACGCGAGCTGCTACTGTGTCTGTATCATCAGACTTACTAAACATCGAAGATTCAGACATTACAGTAAAAAACGAAACTTTAATTATATAAAATAGAAATGGGAATATTAGTAATTTTATCAGCACTTTGCATAAGTTTATATACACTTGCAGTATGTATCAAGTTTAAGGGTATTCCTGAATCAATTAGTGCAACGTTCTACAAGCTAAATCACAAGTATTTGTTTACGATTGCAATGTACCTGACAGCAGGATTTCTTATGCCTGCTATAATTGACATAACTCCTGAAAACTTTCAGTTTGTTGCTTTTCTTGCATGCGTTGGAATGGCATTAGTAGGCGCAGCTCCAAATTTCAGGGAAGGCCTCGATAACAAAGTTCATAACGCCGGAGCTATTATGTGCATTCTATTTTCTCAAATATGGGTAATTTTAACTTCTCCTTATGTTTTGCTTGTTTGGGTTGCTTATTTAGTTTACACAGCGGTTTCGATGAAAAAGAAGTGGAAGGGAAATATTATATCAGCTTTCCTTCTCACAAAGCCGTTGTTTTGGATTGAAATTGCAGCACTATTATCAACTTATATCACAGTATTTTTGTAAATATAAAAGCTTAGTTATACATTTGCCGCGTCAAATCATGTTTAATTAAATAATTCAGTGTATTATGAAAGAAGAAGAAAATAAAGATGAAAAGCCTTTAGAAGGCGAGGACGTAAGTAAGACCGGGATGGATTTCGGACAGATCGATGGTAACGGCGGGTCTCATACCGCAGTAGATGGCGGTGAGAAAGACGAAGACGACGATGATGACAAAATCAAAGACCCACTTCCAGGCCAGGGTAACAATGGCCCTATCTAATGGAAACGATAAATAAGCTTATCAAATTGTACACTCCGTTTATATGCGCAGTTATGTCCGCTATTCACGGAGTGTGCTTTTTATGTAAAGTTACGGATATATTCTTCTTAAGAATTATAGGAGACTTTACTGGACATTCCTTTCTTCTTTTGGCCTTCGTATGGATACACAGCAAAAGAATGTGTAAATGGTACAAATTATCTATCAAGTTTCTATTCTGTATTCATATACTTAACTTAGCATACTACGAGATAGGTCTTGTTAGTGAATGGGCACTCATATACGGAGGCTTAGTCCTCAACATAGCCTCTATGATGTGTTGGCTCATCTTCATAACCC
>CALLQM010000414.1 GCA_938014855.1 uncultured Clostridia bacterium
AAAAAATTCAGGAACATCTCCAGCATAGGGCGGGGCAGATGCCAACCGAAGCGGTCCTTTTTTCTAATCAATTTGGTGTTCTTGGAAAAACGCCAAATGCGCATCAGTTTATAAATCTTTTTAAACGTAGGGAGGAACCTAAATGAAGGGTATTTTATATGGTGTAAGCGTTGGGCCAGGTGATCCGGAACTCATTACGTTAAAGGCTGTCAAAACGATCAAATCCTGTGACGTCATTGCGGTTCCACGCGCGTCATCAGAACATGATTTAACAGCCTATTCCATTGCTAAAAGTGCAATTCCTGAAATTGATAAATGTAAAGTTGTTGAACTTTACATGCCGATGACGCGTAATAGAGAGGAATTGGAGTGAGCAAGAACTAATGCTGTAAATAAGCTGATAGAGCTTCTTCGCGCAGGCAAAAATGTGGCATTTTTAACTTTGGGCGATGTTTCCATTTATTCAACGTATTCTTATCTGCATAAAACTGTACAGGCTAAAGGCTTTACAGCTAAAATGGTCGCGGGTGTCCCGTCCTTCTGTGCGGCGGCGTCCAGTCTTGGTGAAAGTCTCACCGATGCACACTTACCATTACATATAGTACCGGCATCTTATCAAGGCGTTGAACAGGAACTGGATTACACGGGAACAAAAATATTAATGAAAACAGGAAAATCATTTGCATCAGTAAAAGCAAAGCTTAAGGAACGAGGACTTTTGCGTTATGCAAAGATGGTACAAAGATGTGGAATGGATGGCGAATGTATGTATCAATCCTTGGAAGATGTCGAAAATCCTTCGGACTATTTTTCAATTATTATTGTGAAAGATTGGGAGGGATGTTAAATGGTACATTTTGTAGGAGCGGGCTGCGGAGCCCCTGACTTGATTACTGTACGCGGACAGCGATTATTAAAACAGGCAGATGTTATTATCTATGCAGGTTCACTAGTCAACCCCCAGCTGTTAAACAATGCAAAACCAGGGTGCGAAATTTATAACAGTGCAGAGATGACTCTTGAACAAGTGATTTCCACCATCGAAAAAGCGGAAGCAAATGAAAAAACAACAGTTCGCCTGCACACCGGAGATCCATCCATTTATGGCGCGATTCGAGAACAAATTGATTTATTAAATGAATCCGGAATTCGTTGGGATGTGACACCCGGCGTTAGTTCGTTTTGTGGAGCAGCTGCCGTGTTAGGTGCGGAATATACGCTCCCGAAAGTTTCGCAGACGGTAATGATAACCCGAATGGAAGGTCGTACGCCGGTTCCAGAAAAAGAGGAGATTACAAAACTTGCGGCACATCATGCAACGATGGTGATCTTTTTAAGTGCTGGAATGACAGAAAAGCTCAGCGAACGGTTGATAGAGGGTGGGTATCGTCCCGATACACCGGCGGCAATTGTATATCAAGCGTCTTGCCCAGACGACAAAACTATAGTTTGTACAGTAAAAGAACTCCCAATCAAGGCAAAAGAACATCAAATTACAAAAACAGCGCTGATTTTGGTGGGGGATTTTTTAGGAACGGAATATGAACGTTCAAAATTATATGATCCCTCCTTTTCAACGGAATTTCGGGAGGCGAGCATATGATCATATCGCTCGTTGCGTTTACCTCATCTGGTAAAGCTACGATGCACCAAATTGCCAATTTCTTATATCGCCAAGGGAATCCGATTTTAGATGCTTGTTTCCTGCCTCATTCAGGTTTTTCTTTGCACGAGTGGACGGCAAAAGCGTTTCAAAGCGATGCAATTGTATTCGTTGGAGCCTGCGGCATTGCTGTTCGTGCAATCGCCCCGTTTGTTAAGGACAAGTATTCGGATCCCGCGGTAGTATCAATTGATGATTTGGGGAAATTTGCGGTTCCGCTTCTTTCCGGGCATGTGGGTGGTGCAAATGAATTAGCTGTTATGATTGCAAATGCAACCGATGGTATCCCGGTTATTTCTACCGCAACCGATCTACATGATAAATTTGCTGTTGATGTTTGGGCGAAAACACATGGAATTCGGCTTTGTGAACGGCAATATGCCAAAGAGATTTCTGCCGCGTTATTGAATAATAAGCCCATTGGAATCGTCAGCGATTATATGATTGATGATGACCTGCCAAACGGTTTGGTTTTTGCTGATTCCGGAGAACTTGGAATTTGTATTTCATGTGATACGCAGATTCGACCGTTCAAGCATACGCTCCATGCTGTTCCGCAAATCGTGACAATTGGGGTTGGGTGCAGAAAAAATGTAACATTCGATACGTTTGAACGTGTCGTGATTGATACCTTGAAGCGGAACAATCTTTCGATAGAATCAGTGGCATGCTTGGCAACGATTGATCTAAAAGCAGAGGAACC
>CALLQM010000415.1 GCA_938014855.1 uncultured Clostridia bacterium
GGGCAAAGCACCGGAATCCGAGACACAGGTGTTTAAAAATGCGACAGAAGTTGCCGCCGCCGCGATTAAGAAAACGTCGTGGACGTATGACAAACCCGCAGGTCCCGAACAGTTCACCAGTCTAAAATATCACTGGTTCGACAAAGACGGGAAGCTACAGGAAACGGAAAATCCCAATCTGGTGCCGATGAATATACCGGTAAAAAGTGAACAAGTGGATGATGGTCCCAAATACAATTTAGTCACTGCTTTTAAAGCTATATCGGATGCACTCAAACCGGATGATTGGCGTTAATGCGCGGTATCCTCAATGGAATCCTCAACGAGCGTTATTAGATATTTTTGTGATTCCTGCATCTTTGAAACCTTTGATAGGGTAATGGATAAAACAATGAAAGCTAACCCCGTAGCGCATGATGAAAGCAATGTTGAAGCAAATAAAATCGTAGATAGTTCAGAATTTAACACAGAGATTTGAGAATGCAGATAAGTAGATAATAATACTCCCGCAAGGACAATGATACACCCTAAGATTCCTAGAACAACAGACAATATTTTATGGAACATGATATCGCCTCCCGAAACAATTATAGCATTATGAAAGAGGGGAAACAACATTTTACTGGTAGATAACACCGACATCACCGACCTTGTAACCGACGTGAAATATGTTTCGCCTTGGAACAACGGAGCAGGTACGCTGACGTTTCAGTATCCAATCAAAAAAGCCAAACAGTTTCCCAACGGTTCAACTGTCACCTTTACCTATCATCGTGCAAAGATTTTTTACGGCTGGCTGTTTAAATCTAAGCAGGACAAAAAAGTCATCAAGTGCACCTGCTATGACCAACTGCGGTATTTCACTGCTAAAAACAGCATTTTGAGGGAAATCGAGCCGCTGGACGGCTTTCTAAAAAAAGTGTGTGCATCGATTCAAGAGCGGATTTCACTGGGGCAGATTGATAGTACAGAAGTAAATCTAGGCAAGTATCTGTTTGATAATAAGACACACCTAGACATGCTGTATCAGAGCATTCAAGACAATCTTTTACTTAACGGATATTTGTATACTTTGCGTGACAATTTCGGCGCACTGGAACTGCGAGATACGCTCGATCTAAGGCTTCCGCTGGTTATCGGCGACCGAAGTTTAGCGACCGAATATGATTACACAAAATCAATTGATGATGATACATACAACTATATCAAAGTGGCAAAGGACGACAAAGAGGCGGCGACACGCAACACCTACATTGCAGAGGATTCCACCAATATTTCCAAATGGGGCAAGCTGATGCTTTACGAAAAGGTAGATGCAAACCTTAACTATTCCCAGTTAGTGGAACGTGCAAACCGCTTGCTTGCGCTCAAAAATCGAGAGACCGAAACCACCACGATTGAATGCATCGGGGACACCCGTGTTTTTGGCGGAAGCGGTGCGCAGGTCAAAATCAAAGACGCGGGAATTGATGCATGGGCAGTCGTGACCAACGCGACGCACACCTTTAAAAAAGACAGTCACACAATGAAACTCGACGTACAGTTTGGCAGGTGGTATTGATGGGTGCGGAAAAGCTGAGAGATGCAATCAAGCAGATTGTAAAAGACTATATGGAAAATGAAAACCTATCGGATTTAGTTTATGCAACTTACACGGGCGCGGGGCTGAAAATTGACAACAAGCCGCAGGTTGTGCCGCTGGATATGGTTGACATTCCACAGCATCTGCAAACCATTACCGCAACGCTCTCATGCGAGCTGTCATCGGGGTTTGAGGTGAAAGCCAAGGATGCAGATGGGCAGGATGTAGAGGTTGAAAGCATCAAGCTGACCAATGTCCCAGTAACGATTCAGACCGGGCTTCCCGTTGGGAGCAGGGTCGCGGTAAGTCAGAAAAAAGGCGGTCAGAAATATTCCATAATTGATAGGGTGTGATGCAATGAGTGTGCTAAAAACTTACGGCGCAGACACGACAAGTCCAAAGCCATCCAAGACGTTTCGGCTGGGTGAGAACGGACATATTGAGGGCTTTGTGGACGGCAGGGAAGCGGTCGCGCAAGCAGTCAAGCTGATGCTTTCGACCGAACGGTTCGCCTATCCAATCTTTTCGCCCGATTATGGCGTCGAACGCGAGGATTTAATTGGTGCACGGCGGGAATTCGTGGTAGGTGATATTGAGCGCCGCATTGCCGAGACGTTAGCGGAGGATGATCGCATTACCGGAATTAAAGATTTTGCACTTACATTTTGTGGTGCAACCGCAAATGTATCGTTTACGGCGGTCACTATTTTTGGAAATATCAGCGTAGAAAGGGGTGTCGAGCTTGGCTGAATATGACCGCGACGAAATCCTGGCGCAGATGCTGACAGGGATCTCCGATACGTTGGATAAACGTGAGAGCGGTGTTTTTTACAGCGCCCTTGCACCGGTCGCGACGGCGCCTTCATCGGGCTATTATTTGTATGGCAACATGAATAATCTGCTGTTTGCGGACGCCGCCGAGAAAGAGTAGCGGCACCG
>CALLQM010000416.1 GCA_938014855.1 uncultured Clostridia bacterium
ACTTTCGATTTTTCCTTTTAGCTTATTAACAGTATCCGAAAAAGGAACAGCAGCTTCATTAAAACTACTAATTTGGGTATTGATAGCTTCAATTATACTTGTTTTTGTGTTTAACCATTTATTTCATATTTCCAGTTTACGACAATATCCGCACAAGAGCAAGGTAAAACCAGGGATTTGTACAAATTGACAAAACCGTAACTAAGTTTTTGATCCTAGAAAAAAAGAACTGCAATGCACTAAAAAGAGTACATCGCAGTTCTATTTTTATGAAGCAGGTAATTTTTCCCGAATGGATGGTGTTTTATGCAACAAGTTAACATCTTCTTTTTGCAGTACTAGCGGCATCCGATGATGCACATCCGAAATGGACGCATTTGCTTTCGTGGTTAGAATCGTAAATCAAACCAAGCCGGATTTTCAAACCACAGATAGGTTTGCTTTCCAAGAATTCAGCAAAGATACGGTCACTCTTAAGGTGGAGGACATTGCCGGGAACCTCTCGGAACCGGTGAAGCAGCATTCCAACGCAGGGCAGTTTGATCCGGCGCAGGGAAATTCTGTGGGAACCGAAAGCAACAATGCTCAGGCGGATTCGCGCGAGCCTCAGTTAGTGATGCTCTATCCTGTTTGTGCGTTTTTCCGGTTTACTTTTTACCTAGAAGGAGTGCGTTGCTTTCTGTACATAAGAAACAAACGGGCATCATAGATCTCCTATCGTCGTCATGAATTAAAACGGTCATACATATAAAATAACATGATAGAACCAGGAGGATGTTATTGTAATGGCAGTTGTAAGTTTACTTTTCATTGCTGGCCTTCTTTCCTTATGCAAGGGAGGAGACTTACTTGTGGATAGCGCGGTGTTTTTCGCGCGAAAGCTCCACATATCAGAAGTTATAATTGGAGCGGTTATATTAAGCATTGGCACATCATTTCCGGAAATCACGGTTTCAGCCACAGCCGCAATGCAGGGAGTTTCCGCTATTTCGTATGGCAATGCAGTCGGTTCCGTTATCTGCAATACGGCTCTCATAGGAGGAATTTTATGTTTGTTTCTACCGTCGAATATTAAGAGAGGTGAAATTTTTAAAACTGTTATCTTTTTTTGTATTGCGACCGCAATTTGCATTTGCTCCAGTGCGGCTTTTGGAAAAATTGGCGTCGCCGCCGGTGTGCTTTTGCTGGTTGTTTTTTTCTGTAACATTGTTTTTACAATCAGAGCCACATGGAATACTGGCTCCATAACACAGAATAATAAAAAACCAGTCGCCGTGAAAGGCTCCTCGCTAGCAAAGGGGACATCTCTTGCTATCGGATGTATCATGGTGTTGGCAGGATCCAGACTCTTGATTGATAATGGCGTCCGGATTGCGAATGCCCTGCATGTACCGGACCGTATTATCGCCATTACTTTCATCGCTCTTGGGACATCGCTTCCTGAATTGGTAACAGCAATTGTTTCCATAAGTAAAGGACACGCCGGACTTTCGCTTGGCAACCTGATCGGTGCCGATCTGCTCAATATGACAACGGTCATAGGGATCTCTGGGATAATTTCTCCCATACGGTTGACTATGGCACTGTTCTATCAGGATCTGCTGTTTATGCTGCTGGCATTCACACTGCTTGTTCTTCCAATTTTTCTAAAAAAAAGAACGTCCCGACTTCAAGGGGCGATATTGCTTTTACTGTACATATATTATTGCTTCAGGATGTTTTGGATAGTTGATATTCCCGCATGGGCACCCTACATTTTTTAAATAAAATCACATTTCCCGCTTTTTGAATACCCTGAAAGAGTATCTAAATATCGGGAGGCTGTTTCATGCATTTTGGAAGCGCTTTATTTCTTGGTATAGCAGTAAATTTTGACAATCTATGCCTTGGACTGTCCTGTGGAATGGCGGGAAAACGGATTCCATGGTATCACAATCTGATCATAGCGGTCGTGTCCGGTCTGTCCGGCGGGCTTTCCTGCGCAGTTTCTTATTTGATTCCGGAACGATTTTCTTTTCTGTCTGCTCTGATAGGATCACTAATTTTGTGCGGTGTAGGACTATGGACGGTAATACAGGCTGTTTTCAAATGTGAAAACACATG
>CALLQM010000417.1 GCA_938014855.1 uncultured Clostridia bacterium
AGAATACCCCGGAATTACGTTTCGGATCCTTCAATGCGACAGCGGTACGGTTGCCAAGCGGGTGTCTCAGGGAGAAGCGCAGGTAGGAATGACCGGTTCTGTTATGAACACAACAGAGTGCAATTATTGGGAATTTTCTGAAGATCAACTGGTCGTGATTGCGCCCAATACTCCCAAATACCGCGCTCTCGGAGAAGGTGGATTTCCGTTGGATTCTCTCACACAAGAACCGTTTCTCTTGCGTGAGCGCGGGTCCGGAACGCGCAGAGAATTTGAACAGTTTTTGCGGGATAACGGCGTTCCGCCTGAAAGCCTGCACATTGCGGCTGAAATGGAAGATCCGCAGGCAATCAAGCATGCTGTCAGCCAAGGCATGGGCATTTCGGTCATGTCAAAGCGTGCTGCTGCGGATTTTTGCAGGTTTGGAATCTTATTGGCGTTTCCGCCCGTGGGCGTTTCGATGACTCGTAAGCTCTATTTGGTATGCAAAAGAAATACACAGCTTTCCAAGCATGAAAAAGCGTTCCTGGAGTTTGTGCTTTCGTATTATCGCAAGAAAGGGGGAATTTAATGGGAACCCTTTTACAAAAACTCGGAATAGGTGTACAGCACCGGATTGTATCCATTGTAGGTTCAGGTGGTAAAACGACGCTGATGTATGCGTTGGCGCGGGAATGTGCTCAAAAAGGAGAAACAGTAGGGATTACCACCACGACGCATATCAAGCGGCCGAATGAGCCGGATTTTTTGCTTGCGGATTCCAAAAGCATCCCGCTCGCTGCAGGCAGGGTGACAGCAGTGGGGAAAGGTGCGGAACACGGGAAAATGGCCATGCCGTCTCATGATGAACTGGACGAGCTCTGCCGACGTGCAAGCCGCGTATTCATTGAGGCGGACGGGGCGAGAATGCTTCCAATTAAGTATCCTAATGCAACGGAACCGGTTATCTTGCCGTGTACGGATTTGGTAATCGCTGTGACAGGGCTTTCCGCTCTTGGAAAACCTCTGAAAGATGTGTGCTGTCGTGTCCAGCTTGCGCAAGAAATGCTCGGCGTGCATCCCGATGAACCGGTAACGCCGAATATAATTGCAGCATTGCTGATAAAGGGTTATAGCCGTTGGAATCCGGTTATCGTTCTAAATCAAGCAGATGATGACCGAGTGCGTGTACAGGCGGAACAGGCAGCCGCATTACTAAGATCCGGCGGTTTTCAAAAAATCGTGATTACTTCTTTAAAACAGGAGGTTCTTTAACTATGCTCGTATTAATCAAAGGCTCCGGTGATTTGGCAAGCGGGGTTGCTCATCGTTTTCATCAGTGCGGAATACAGGTTATTATGACAGACATTGCACAGCCTACCACGGTTCGCTGTACGGTTGCGTATTCCCGTGCGATATATGAAGGAACTGCGGAAGTAGAGGGTGTTGTGGGTCGGCTGGCACACGATGCAAACGAAGCAAAAAGCATTGCAGAGTCGGGCGATCTTGCAGTAATTGTAGATCCTGAGGCGAAGATTCTGCAAGAAATCTCATTTGATGCAGTGATTGATGCGGTAATTGCAAAAAAGAATATAGGTACAACAATGAAAGATGCTCCCATTGTTGTGGCGCTTGGTCCCGGGTTTACCGCAGGAGTGGACTGCCACGCAGTGGTTGAAACTAAGAGGGGCCATCATCTTGGGCGCGTCTTGTATGAGGGAAGTGCGGCGGCGAATACCGGTATTCCCGGAAATATTATCGGGTTTACGTCGGAACGTATTATCCGCGCACCCAAAGAAGGAATTTTTATTCCAAAGCATCAGATTGGCGATTTGGTAAAACAGGGTGACGTTGTGGCAGAAGTAGAAGGGACTCCGGTTTGTGCAAATTTAGACGGGGTTGTGCGCGGCATGCTTCCGGCGGGAACGCCAGTACATAAAGGCATGAAATCAGGGGATATTGACCCGCGCGGCGATGTGGAATACTGCCGCACGATTTCAGATAAGGCACGCGCTATCGGCGGCGGAGCGTTGGAAGCGGTGCTTTCTTTAAAGAAACGGGGGAACGGACATGAGCAGGCAATATTATAAAAAATTATCGGATTTATTACTTAGCGGAGGCAGTGCTGTGCAGGCGACTGTGGTATCCGGAACACGGGGCGGTCTTCCGGCCGCATGTCAAAAAGCGATGTTCGCTTGCAGCGAAATAACCGCTTCAAACGAAGAATTATCCGATTTTTGGCCGGCAGTGTTTGCAGCTGCGTCTCATAAAACTCTGCCTGTGATGATCGAATTAGAAGGCTATGAAGTATTGCTGGAGCGGATCAGCTCCCGTCAAAAACTTGTGATTTGCGGCGGCGGACATATTGCGCTTCCTTTAGCAAAGATTGGTGAAATGCTGGATTTTGATGTGACGGTTATCGATGACCGTCCGGAATTTGCAAATTCTGAGCGGTTTTCCATGGCGAAGCAAATCCTTTGCGAATCGTTTGATACCGCGCTGGAAAAAGTCAGCGATACAGAAAATACGTACTATGTTATTATTACGCACGGTCATAAGGATGATCGGCTGTGTCTATCTAAAATTTTAAAACGGCGGTTTGCTTATGTCGGAATGATTGGGAGCAGACGAAAAGTAGCAGTAGTTATGGAACAGTTGGAGAGCGAGGGATACAGCAAGGAACTGTTGGATCAAGTGTATGCGCCGATCGGGCTTCGAATTGGTGCGCAGTCTCCGGCTGAAATTGCGGTATGTATTGCGGCACAAATCATTGAGGTGCGCAGCGGTGCCAGCGACGGTGGTTTCTCGCCTTCAGCGTTAAATGCACTTGCACAGGGTGTTCCGATGGTACTTGCAACCATTCTGCAAAAGAAAGGTTCTTCGCCAAGAGGTGTCGGTACAAAACTTTTAATTGATAAAAACAAGCGGCTTTACGGAACCATCGGCGGCGGAGCAGGAGAAGCTGAAGTGATTGCGGCCGCTCCGGAAGTGCTCAAAAACCAAAAACCGCGTATTATGGAATGCAATATGACCAGCAAAAATGCATTAGACGACGGAATGGTCTGCGGCGGGATTATTAAGGTTTTGCTTGATCCGATTATAACGCAATAAATACAAATTGATCTCAAAAAGAGAGCCGTTTTGGTACTGAAACGGCTCTCTTTTTGTATAAAGAAAGGTGGAGACGCAACGGATAACATCCATTGCGTCTCCAATAAAGGGGGCTACTTTGATAGCTTTTTGATGATTTCGGATGCGGATTTTCCGGAGTCTTTCACTAGTTGGTATAATGCATCTTTTTCCGCTTTTTCTTTTGATGCAATCAATGCCTTTTTCTTAGCGTTTAATTTTGCAATCCTCGCTTGATTTGTTTTGATCTTTGTTTTTATTTCCTCAATTTGCTTTTCAATTGATTCGGGCGTTCTTTTTACTCCGCGCGGCATAATAAACACTCCTATTCCAATCAACTTTAATTTAATTATAGTCGCAATAAAGAAAAAATATACGTAAAACAAGAGATACTCAAATATAAAATAAATAAGATAATGGATAAATTGGTCTAAACTATAGAATTTTAATTTAATAATCTTGTAAATCGCAAATCAAATTTTTTTATGCTATAATAAAAAATGTTTAGTAAACAAAAAATTATCTTTTCGATTGTTTGACTAGTTAATCAAAACGAGGGAAAGCATAATCATTTCGTTTATTCTTTTCCGAAAACATGTGAGGTAACAAATGACAAGCGATACGGTACTGACACAAAAAGATACACAGCGCAGAGATTTGGTTTTGCAGGGGAATTTGTGGAGAGCAATTTTACAAATTGGAACACCACTTGCCCTTTATCAAAGCTTAAATCAATTGTTTCGATTACTTGATACGATGATGGCATCACATATCAGTGCGAAATCGGTGTCTGCGGTGGCATATCTTGGACAAATTAATATGATGCTTGCGGCGGTCGGCGGCGGATTGGCGGTCGGTGCATCCATTAAGGTGAGTGAAGCGTATGGTGCCGGTGATTATGAATTGGTTAAACAACGTGTTTCCACACTTTTTGCTTTTTGCGGAATCTTAGGACTTTGTGCTTTTGCAATTATTCCATTTACCGGAATTCTGCTGAGAATGGCAAATACGCCTGCGGAGTTTATGAGTGAAGGAACGCTTTATTTTAATATTGGTCTTGCAGGCTTGGTTTTTAAATTTTTTAATAATGGTTATATCGCGATTGAACGTGCACGCGGAAATGCGGGTCGTATTCTTTGGCTGAATCTTGCCTCTATTATAATGAAACTGTCCACTACGGCATACTTTGTTTATGTCCGCGGATGCGGCATTACGATGATTGCGGTGACTTCCGTTTTATCAGATTCCGTCATTACAGCGGCTGGGATTTTTGAATTGAGCAAGAAAAACGGAATTTTTGGTTTTCGCATGCACTCTGTCAAATTTACCGGAAATGTTGCACCGCCCATGTTAAAAATATCGTTTCCGGTTATGGTGGAGAAGGTGGCTTTTTCGTTTGGCAAAGTGGTCGTGAACAGTATGAGTACCGCATATGGTGCGCTGACCGTTGGTGCCTTAGGCATTAGCAATAATATTGGTGGAATCACCACCAACCCGCAAAACGGTTATCAGGAAGCGGGCTCTTCGGTAATCAGTCAGAATATTGGAGCGGGACAGCAAAAGCGCGCTTTGCAGGCATTCAAAATTTTGTCTGTTGTTAATTTAGTTGTCGGTGCGTTGGGTTATTGTTTTACAATGTTCTTTCTGCCGCAGATAGCAGGGCTGTTTGCTTCGGGTGATGTGGCATTTGCAAAACTCATAAAAAGCATTTATGTATTTGAGGCAGTGGGCAGTATTCCGCTTGGATTATGCAGTTCGGTCACGGCTCTGCTTTACAGTTTTGGTTATACGCGTCTAACATTGCTGATTAATTTTTGCCGCGTATTTGTATTTCGGGTTCCACTGCTTTGGGCATTGCAGGAGTTTACATCGCTTGGCAGCCGCAGTGTTGGAATCGTAATGATGGCGAGCAATGTTTTAGTCAGCTTGTTTGCAGTTATTATTTGCGTCTTTGTCGTCCGGCGCATTTGCTGGAATGAAAATATAGTATTTTGGGGAAAGGAATGACCAATTTGATCGAAAAAATAGGGGTACGTCTTCATGACTATGGCAGAGGAACTCCACAACAGCAGTTGGTTCGTGTGGCAGGTGATGGCTGGGAAAGTATCCAGCTTGCTTTTGTCAAAGCTATAGAAGGTGTCAAGAACGTTCAGAATATAACACCGGATATGGTTGCAGATACAGATGAAGAACTGCGCAAACACAAGTTATCGGTGGCGGTTTTGGGTGCATACGTGGAACTAAGCATGCATGATGAAAAGGTACGCCGCCAAGAAGTCGATAAATTGATTGCACAGATTCCCATAGCCGCGAAACTAAAA
>CALLQM010000418.1 GCA_938014855.1 uncultured Clostridia bacterium
GATACAACCATTGCTGATCTTGCAGTGGCTGTCAACGCGGGACAGATCAAAACAGGAGCGCCGTCGCGGAGTGAACGTGTTGCAAAGTATAATCGGCTTTTGCAAATTGAACGGGAACTTGACAGCGCCGCTTTGTACGAAGGAATCTCAACGTTTTATAATTTGACATAGAAAAAGCCGCGCAGTTATCTGCGCGGCTTTTTAATTTTTTAATCAAGCGATTAACGATTATTGAGTTCTGCATAATTGAGTATGTTTCGGCAGAAAAACAAAACAAGTGAAGATACAAACACGTTCCATATAAAGGTGGCAACAAGCGCAATTTCGATGGATGGAATCACTGCGATCATCAAGTAAATACCAAGTACCACGCCCGGTGCGCAAAGAACAAGCAGTACCAAAAGGTAGATCATAATTATAATTACTTTGCTTACGATTGTTCCAAAGATTCGCTCAATGAGAATGTTGCTGGCAATTAACAGAATGGCAAACCCGATTCGCATTACAATGCATGCGGCAATTTGGATGGGCGAAAGACCGAGCACATAACCGATTACGATAAACAAAACAGCCGCTTCCACAATGGCTTTATAGACACTTTCCGCGCAAATGCAGATGAGCTTTTTAAATGGCGATTCGGGTACGAGATAGACAAACGGACGTTTTAATTCCCAAGCCCACCGACCTGCTGATATGCTAAACAACTGCAGATAAGTGCTAAAAAACAATATTGGCATAAGACCTTCATCGCGGGTCATAAAAGCAAATCCAATGTTGATTACAAGGAACAAAAGCGACGTTTTATCGAGCAGAAAAAGTTTTGAACGTCGGTTTTCGAGCAAATGCTTAAAGAAAAATGCGCTTGCTCCGAACCCTTTGTTTATACCTTGTTTGCCAACTTTTACGTTTTGTGTGGAGAGACTTTCTAAATTTCCTTCTTTTTTGGCTGTAATCACGGAATGAGAAACTTCGGTAGCCTGCAATACATCTTCGTAAAAATCACCATGTGCTTTTGTGATGGCAAACAGCAGACCCAAAATGAACAACGCGGTTGCTCCAAATCCGAACAACGCCATGACAATATTTCCGGACACGCAGCCAACTACCGCTGCTTTTATCCAGCCGGCGACCGGCAGTAACGAAACGACAAACGAGTCTGCGGCCGTTGTAATGGTTCCAATGGGGTTGGTTTGATCGTTTAGCAGCGGATAAAGGATATAAAGCGCAAATAAGGCAAAAACAGCGTAAATGGCTATTCGAACGACTTTTTGACTGCGTTCATTATCACTTGTAAAAACATAGATCGCCATAGCGGTCAATTGTGAAGTAAACATGCAAATTCCGTAGCCCAATAAGACGAACAGAAGAAAAGCAAAGGATACGCCATAGTTTTGATGAACCCATGAAAACTGATAGAGCAGGAAAAATCCGACTAATAGGGAAGTGGACATTTGCTTTATAAGCCCATATAGAAGGACTTTGCGAGACGAAATTGGTGCAGGGAATATAAGTTGTACATCTGCTATTGTGAAAAAGCTGGAGCCGGATTTTAGCCCCTGCATTGCGCCCATACCAAAAATGAACGTGTACAATGCTAAAATAATGGCATATAACTCGTTAATTGGACGATAGGCTATCACTTCAGTTGTATCAGCCGAAAAGGATGAGGTAATTACAAGTGCTAACATCAAAATGACAAAGATCATTAAAATCAATTTTGCAGGGTGCCGTTTTAACTCAATCAGCTTGTTTTTTGCCGTTATGAGCATGAGATAGATGAGACTTTTCATTTTGTTTCATCCTTCCGCTCCGTAATTTCAAAGAATAAATCTTCCAGCGATTTTTCTTGATCACCGGCATGATTGTATTTTGTGGCCGCAAAGGATCCTTTCATCATAATGTGAGCAACATCCCAATAGTTTTCAACGCTGTCAATCATGTGCGTACTAATCAACACGGAACAGCCTTCATTTTTTAGTTCGCTAAACATGAGCTTTAACTGTTTGATGGCATGCGGATCCAAACCAACCATCGGCTCATCAAAAATAAGCACGCTTGGTTTATGCAGAACGGCACAGCAAATGCTAACTTTTTGCTGCATGCCTTTTGACAATTCTTTGCCAAGCTTGTCCTTTTTATCGGTTAGCTCAAAGCGTTCCAAAAGCTGTTCTGCGTATGGTTTCCAATTTTCCAAACGATAAGCACGCGCAATAAATTCAAGATGTTCCGTTACTGTAAGCAAATCATAAACGGCCGGCATTTCAGGGATGTAGCCAAGACTTCTTTTTGCTTCCAACGATTTATTTGGGTGTCCGTTAATCGTAATTTTTCCGCCAAAACGCAAAAGCCCTAGATACATTTAATAATGGTGGATTTACCCGCACCATTTGGTCCCATTAAGACCGCAATTTCTCCATCGTTTACGGTAAAATGAATATAATTATTGGCAACTACTTTCCCATACCGCTTTGTCACATGATCTACAGTAAGCATACGAATCCTCATTTCTATTGTATTAATACAAATCATTCATATTTTATCGCATTTTAAGATTTATTCCTATGGTAAGTTTGTGAAATTTACAATCCGTTTATAAGTTTGTAGATATATAAACAAAAATGGAGAAATTTTTGGGGAATTCTTGCAATGATCTATCGAAACAAACTTTATTAAAGTACGGATGTATGAGCTGTTTGTTTGAATTTTACTATAAATAAGGTATAATTAAAATGAATAATTATTTCATATAGGAGTTATTAATTTTTATGGAGGGACAATAATGAAACGCCTGTTAGCATGTTTTTTGCTTATGCTGCTATTCTGTTCCTGTGGTTCGTCCTCGAAGCTTACCGAAATGAATTTGGAAAATCGTGTGCAATTGCGGCAGGAGGCAGCTGCTGAAAAGATAAACACCATTTCATTTGATTTAAAAGTTCAAACGATGTCCGTTTCTGTAAAGGCAGATTCGTCTGAATGGTGGCAGAAAGCATTTCAGCTTGATCCGCAAAAACAACAGATCAATTCGGCTAAACTTTACCGCTATTCGGATCAAGTAAACGTTTCGGTAATGTTTTCATTAGGAGAAAACGATTCTTTTACCTATCTAAATGCACTATCCCCGGTTGAAGCGGACGATGTCGGGAGGCCGCTTCGCGATTTCTCGGTTTTGGGAATCGTGCTAGAATCCGATGTTAAGTATACTTATCAATTATATGAGCGTGGCGTTGTCGTTTCAAAATTATCTCCAGGTCCGGGTGGAAAACAACTGAATGAAGATTATGGTAAGCAGAAACGGCTTGCTGTGGATGAAAAGGCATACCAAACCTTGCTTTCTTGCTTGCGTACACGTATGGAAGAGGGACGTTGGGCTTCATCTTGGCTGAGCCTTATGCGACAAACAAATGCCGAACGAATTTTTGTAACTTCATCGGATGGAAATCAAGTGAAAGAATATAATCGTGAGGATCTTAATAAATTTTTACAGATTTTTTCTGATATTCAAGGACTTTCCATTGAGCCAAATACTTGCTGCCGTGTATCTCCTGATACAAAACTGAAATCAGCGGCACATGTACAAATCGATTTTTATAACGGGATTCACTATGACATTTGGCACAATGAAACGAATATTTTGGTCGCATCGAGTGATATGGATTATGCACTGCTGTATAAAACAAAACAGGCTTGGAAGATTAACGAACTCAATCAATATGCACAGGGGATGATTGCTCCACTTACCGGAAAACCGGTTATTTATCTCTATCCGGAAAAACCGACAGAAGTATCTGTAAAAGTGCATTATAAAGGGAATTTTACCTATACATATCCAACTTATCTTAACGGATGGCGTGTGACTGCATACCCGGATGGCAGGCTGATTAATAAAACGGATGGAAGTGAGCACTATTATTTATTTTGGGAAGGCAACACTGCAATTGATTGGAAATTTAATGAAGGTTTTGTGGTAAAGGGCAGTGAAGCGGAGCAGTTTTTTGTTGAAAAACTTTCTTACATGGGGCTGACACCTCGAGAATATAATGACTTTATTGTTTACTGGCTTCCAGAAATTCAGCGTAATGAATACAATCTTATTACATTTTCAACAGAACAATATGAGGAGTTGGCTCCTTTGGAAATTTCTCCGCAACCAGATCGAATCCTTAGAGTTCATATGGTCTATAAAAAACTAAACCAACCAATAAAAATAAAACCACAAGTGCTCAAACCATTCAAGCGAAAAGGGTTTACGGTTGTAGAATGGGGCGGAAGCCGTGCATGAAGCTTCTGATTATTTGTTAAAATAATGAATATTATAAAACTCATCAAAAAGGGAATGCATTGTATGCAGAGGTATTCCCTTTTTTAGTTGAACTTTTTGCTATCTATTATTGACTTATGCCTGTAATTTAGTATAATAAATAGGATAATAAAACATAGCTGTGGGCACTGGTTGGATAGAATCGCAAGGGAGGCGAATGCAATATGCGGATAAAAGTGCTGATAGAAGATTGCGCAAAAGCTCCCTATGATTTTGAACATGGGCTCAGCTTATATCTTCAGACAGCACAACATAAGATTTTGTTTGATATGGGCAAGAGCGATCTGTTTTTAAAAAATGCTAAAAAAATGGATGTAGACTTGTCTCAGGTGGATTTGGCTGTTTTATCACACGGCCATTATGACCATGGGGGAGGTCTTTCTGCATTTCTAAAGCAGAATCACCGTGCGCAAGTTTATTTGCATGAAAAAGCAACAGAAGGTCATTATGCGAGACGATCCCATGATTCAATTGACGATATTGGGGTAAGCATAGGCAGGCTGGATCTCTCTCGGATACATACCGTTTGTGGAGATCAGCAGATTGATGAAGGACTTTTGCTTTTTTCTTCTGTAAGCGGTCAAAAACTACGCTCTCAGTCCAATCATGTATTACTGATTAAGACGGAAAGCGGATTTGTAAAGGATCCATTTGAACATGAGCAAAATCTTTTAATTTGTGAAAACGGAAAAAAGGTTTTGATTTCAGGTTGTGCCCATCGTGGAATTGTCAACATCCTTGATTGTGCAATGGAATTGGCCGGAGGTGCGATGGATGTTGTAATTGGTGGATTTCACCTATCCAACCCCAGTAAAGGCACTTGTGAACCGGATGAAACGCTCGATGGGATTGCGGAGTATTTAATGCGTTTTCCGACAAAGTATGCGACCTGTCACTGTACCGGTGTTACAGCTTATCAAAAATTACGGCAGAAAATGGGCGATCAGATTCAGTACATCTCTGCTGGAGACCATTTAGCAATTTAAGGAGTGATTTAAATGAGTGAAGCATGCGACCATAATTGTGGAAACTGTGAAAAAGCGGATTGTTCGGAAAGAGATTTCCGCGAACCGTCCAATGAGCTGAGTCATGTGAAAAAAATTATCGGTGTCGTCAGCGGTAAAGGCGGGGTTGGAAAATCCTTAGTTACCTCTATGATGGCAGTTACCATGAAACGGTTGGGTTATCAAACCGCGATTTTGGATGCCGATGTCACAGGCCCGTCCATTCCAAAGGCTTTTGGTATTACAGAAAAGGCAAAAGGCAGTGAATTGGGACTATTTCCGGCGGAAAGTAAATCCGGAATCAAAATTATGTCCGTCAACCTGCTGTTAGAGAACGACACCGATCCGGTGGTTTGGCGCGGACCGATCATTGCCAATACCGTTAAACAGTTTTGGACAGATGTTATTTGGGGCGATGTGGACTATATGTTCATCGACATGCCGCCAGGAACCGGTGATGTGCCGCTGACGGTCTTCCAGTCTATTCCGGTTGATGGAATCATCGTGGTGACCTCGCCGCAGGAATTGGTCTCGATGATTGTTTCAAAAGCTGTAAAAATGGCAGAGCTTATGCATATTCCGGTTTTGGGATTGGTTGAAAACATGTCCTATTTCAAGTGTCCGGACAATGACAAAGAATATCAAATATTTGGCGATAGTCATATTGATGAAATTGCAACCCAGCATAAACTGGATGTGTTGGCGAAACTTCCAATTGATCCACATTTAGCAAAGGCTTGCGATAAAGGTGTAATTGAATTATTTAAAGGCGATTGGTTGAATCGGGCGGCGGAAAAAGTTGAAGTAACCGCCGAAAAGACCAATTGATCATAGAAAGAAGGCTGTGATCACGATGTCAATCGGATTGTTTACCGATCAGGTAATTGACCATTTTTCCAATCCTCGCAATGTGGGGGAACTTCCGGATGCCAACGCAATCGGCCGCGCAGGAAGTATGGAATGCGGCGACTATTTGGAACTTTATATTCGTGTGGAAAACGAGAAAATTGAGGATGTAAGATTTAAAGTACAGGGCTGCATTGCCGCCTTGGCTTCCAGCAGTATGACCACGGAACTCATCAAAGGAAAAACCTTGGAGGAAGCGAGTCATATTACCGATGAGGATATTTCGAATGCATTGGGCGGACTGCCGGAACCAAAAATGCACTGTTCAATGCTTGGAGCCGATGCGATACAAAGCGCGATCCATGATTATGAAGAAAGAAGGAAAGCTCCTGTGAAAAAACAAGCTGAAAATAAATCATGTCTAAAACCAATGGCGAAAGTGTTGGTTTCCTGCCGCGGTGAAAATGGAGAAAACAATGCGCTGGCAGTGGGATATTGCGGCAACTGCAGTTTTGATCCGCCGATGGTAATGGTTGGAATCGTGCCAAGCAGATATTCTTACCATATGATCAAAGAAAGCAAATGCTTTGTGGTTAATTTGGTTGAAAAAGACTATAACGAGACCTTTACATATCTTGGAAGCCATAGCAGACGTGATGGTGATAAATTTAAAGATGCAAATGTAAACTTTGAAGAAGGCGTAAAAGTGAACGCTCCGATTCTGACGGACTGCCCGGTTAACATTGAGTGTACGGTCGTGGATTCCATCAAAACCGGTTCTCATGAAATGTTTGTAGGCAAAGTGGAATATGTACATGCAAAGCCTGAGGCTTTGAATGAAAAAGGTGAAGTTGACGAAACGAAACTTGATCTTTTATAAAAATTGTATTAAAATTAGCGGGTTAATTGCTTGCATTTCAACGGTACTGCCGTTCAAATAAATCTCATAACCTTTGGACATCTTTGGAATGCAGTTGAGGAAAGGATACTATGTGGTTTTTTTACGCGTTATTTTCAATTTTTGCATGGAGCGGTTCTGATGTATTTTCAAAGATTGGTTCCAAACCTTCCGATCGGTACAGCCATTGGAAAATGATTATGATTGTTGGATTCGTAATGGGCTTGCATGCGCTATACGAACTGACGATCGGCGGTGTCCGATTTGATTGGCACAATATGCTGACTTATCTGCCGGTCTCATTCCTATACATTTTGTCGATTACATTTGGATATGCAGGCCTGCGCTATATCGAGCGTTCGATATCGTCCCCAATTTGCAATTCTTCCGGTGCGGTATCCGCAATTCTTTGCTTTTTGTTTCTTAAGCAAAGAATGAATGGACTGCAGTTGTTCGCAGTGATCCTGATTACATCGGGCGTGGTGCTGCTTGCCTATTTTGACCGCACCAATTCGACCGCTGATACCGAAAGAAAATATGCGAAGAGTTTTGTAGGAATTTTGCTCCCGATTCTATACTGCATTATTGATGGATTGGGAACATTTGCGGATGCCTTGGTTCTTGGCAGAGGACTACTCGCGGAAGCACAGGCGAATATTGCAACTGAGTTTCCTTTTTTAGCGGTTGGCATTTTTACATTTTTGTACTTAATATTTGTCCGCAGGCAGACAATCCGCTTGGGACAGGAAAAGCCCAAAATATTGGCCGCTGTCTGCGAAACAGCGGGTCAATTCACTTATATTTTTGCAATTGGTGCAAACGCGATTTTGGCCGCTCCGCTCATTGCATCTTATAGTATTTTTTCCGTTTTGTGGTCTCGTCTCTTTTTAAAAGAACGATTGACACTGAAACATTACGGGATCATCCTAATTGTTTTGACGGGAATTTTCATTTTAGGAATCGAATAAGCGGACATGTGCAAATTGTATTGTATGCATACATAGAAAATAGAGCAGCGCGTATGTTAAAAATGCGCTGCTCTATTCGTTCCTATGCGGATTGTGTGTTACCATCCGCATCTTCTTCTGTGGCAATGACCGTTGCCTTTGCATAGCTTATAGTCGCCGCCTTGAATTTGCAGACGGCCGCCATTTAATAAAAATTCCGATATTTTTTTACGGGCTTTGTTGTAGAGAATTTGAACAGTCGGGCGAGAAACCTGCATTTGTACCGAACATTCTTCCTGCGTCATATCTTCATTGTCAATCAGCCTGATCACTTCATATTCTTCTACTGTTAATACCGTTAAAGCGGGATTGGATTCCACAAGATTTTCTTGGATAAACGAAGTAATCTTGGGGAGTCCGCAAACGTTTTTGCATTTTCTAGGTCGTGCCACAATGTCACCTCACCATAGAAAAGGCGGAGAAACCGCCTTTTCTAATCTTGATCTTTTAGCTGCTCGTTGATGCTTTTGAGTTCTTCGGTCAAGAGTTCTTTTTGACGTGAAAGCACGTTTTTGCGATCGGCATCGCTCATTTCAGCGTCAAGAAATTGCGCGTTAGCAATTCCTCTGCGTCTCAGTCCAAGTCCAAGACCAAGGCCGAGACCGCCGGCGCAGATTCCCATTGCTCTTCCAAGACCTCTTCCCATAAAAGGGGTTGATCTTCCTCTGTTGATACAAACTCCTCCAATCGGACCTGTACCGAACGGACCTGTTCCATCTCTTCTAGGCATACAATAAACTCCTTTCGTTATTAGCATTTGCTAATTACTATGCTCTTAGTGTAACACTATTATTAGCATATGTCAATAATAAATAACAGGAAATTTTTAAAAAAGATTTTAAGAATCAAATGTTGACAACAATAACTATATTCGATTATCATAAATATAAAAGAATTTAAAAAAATTAGAAAAGGTGTGAAAACCTTGAAAAACAAAGTGATTTATATCGTAACGGTTCTATGTTCCATTTTATACATTGTGATTGGAAACCAAATTGCAACCGAACATTTAACGATTTTTCATGGAGCAGTGCAGGAAAACGTTGAAAAAGCGGTTGTGACGAATATTGTAGACCGCACGTCTGCCGAACAGCAGGTGAGCGGAGCGCAGTATAGCAATGGTGTCAATATTCGTTTTGAGGCAAAGGTACTAAGCGGAGATAAGAAAGGTCAAATCCTTACAGCTATACAAAACAGCGATCCAACAATGTCCTCACAGCTTAAGGAGGTTGAAGTTGGAGATAAAGTATTGCTGTTAAAATTGGAAAGCGCCGGAATGGAACCGGGCGGCGAAATTGAGTGGACAATTGGAGAATATGTCCGCAGTGATGCGCTCTTAATCTTGACGATTGTTTTCTTGGCGCTTTTATTACTGTTTGGCAGAAAGAAAGGAATTCATACCATTCTTTCGCTTGTTTTTACCTGCCTATCGATCTTTTTGGTGTATATACCGGCCATTTTATCCGGTTTAAACATTTATGTTTGGTCGATCATCACTTGTATTTATATTATTGTGATGACCATGCTCATTATCAACGGTGCCAGTAAAAAAAGCCTTGCCGCTGGATTAGGATGTGCAAGCGGTGTATTGGTTTCGGGTGTTTTAACCTTGATTATGGATCAAATCATAGAATTGACTGGAGTTTTGGATGAGCAATCGTTTTATCTTTTGTATTTAAATGAACAAAATCCAATTAATCTAAAAGCAATTGTGTTTGGTTCGATTCTAATTGGTGCTATTGGCGCGATTATGGACGTTTCCATGGATATTACATCGTCCTTACAGGAAATATCCTGCAAGGTTGAGTATCCATCGCTTCCCATGTTATTAAAGTCGGGATTTACCATCGGAAAAGACATTATGGGAACCATGGCGAATACATTGGTATTGGCTTATATAGGAAGCTCTTTGTCGCTTGTTTTATTGTTGGCGGCTTACAGCAATTCCCTGCTTCTCTTGTTTAACCGTGAATTGATTGTAGTGGAAATCTTACAAGCATTAGTCGGAAGTTTTGGTATTCTTTTTACCATTCCGTTTACGTCGTTTATCTGCGGAGTTCTATACCGACATCCAGCAAGCAAATAAAAAACTTACAAAAAATGTATGTGAATTCTCTTTACACAGCTTGCATTTCTCGTTATCATACGAACAAGATGAGTAAATAGGACAATTTGGAGGTTAAGAATGAGTATAAGAATTGGTATTGTGGGATACGGCAATTTGGGCAGAGGAGTCGAATGCGCCATCAAGCAAAATCCGGATATGGAATTGAAAGCGGTGTTTACCAGACGCAGTCCTGACCAAGTTTCGATTTTAACACAAGGGGTAAAGGTCTATCCGATTGATGAAGCAATGAACATGAAAAACGACATCGATGTGTTGATCTTATGTGGCGGCAGTGCATCCGATTTGCCTGTTCAAACCCCTCAATTTGCGGAATTTTTTAATGTAGTGGACAGTTTTGATACCCATGCTAAGATCGGCGAACACTTTAAGCGGGTTGATGCGCAGGCTGTTAAAAACAAAAAAGTCAGCATTATTTCAGTTGGCTGGGATCCGGGAATGTTCTCGCTTAATAGACTTTACGCATCTACGATTCTTCCAAATGGTAGCGACTATACGTTTTGGGGTAAAGGCGTCAGCCAAGGACATTCTGACGCAATCCGCCGTATCAGCGGGGTAAAGAATGCGAAACAATATACAATTCCTCTAGAGAACGCACTGAAAGCGGTGCGGAGCGGTGAAACTCCCAATCTTTCGGTTCGCGAAAAACATTTGCGGGAATGTTTCGTTGTTGCGAAAGAGGGAGCAGATCGCGCACAAATTAAACAAGAGATTGTCACCATGCCAAATTATTTTGCGGACTACGATACGGTTGTTCATTTTATCAGTGAGGAAGAATTTAACAGAGATCATAGCGGGTGCCCGCATGGTGGATTTGTAATCCGCAGTGGAAAAACCGGCTGGGATGAAGAACACCAGCATGTCATTGAATATAGCTTAAAATTGGAATCTAATCCGGAATTTACATCGAGCATTTTGGTTGCGTATGCAAGAGCGGCGTACCGGCTCAATCAGGAAGGGCAGTATGGCTGTAAAACAGTATTTGATATTGCTCCGGTCTATTTAAGTTTAAAAAGCAACGAAGAACTTCGCACACATCTTCTATAAATAAATATCCGCCGGCTGAGCCGGCGGTATTTTTTTGCCTTATTTTCGCATCTTTGTTTGAAATCTTATCTTGACAGGTATTTAAAAATATGCTAACCTTAATCGCAGCAAGTTAGCTATAGCTAACCAATGGGTAAAATTACTCTAAATGACGAAAATAAACTGAGGAAGGGTGCCAAAATGAGTGTCGTAATTATAGGTGGAAATGACTGTATGGAGCGGATTTATGCGGATACTTGCAAAAAATACGGATGCAAGGCAAAAGTATTCACGAAAACAAAAGGAGCACTCAAACACAAAATTGGATGCCCGGATTTGGTGATTCTTTTTACCAGTACGGTTTCTCATAAAATGGCGAACTGTGCAGTATGTGAAGCAAAACGCTGCAAAGCGCGACTTGAACGATGTCATAACAGCAGTCTGAACGCGTTACAGTTAATTTTACAAACGCATTGTGATTGAAATGGAGGTGCAAATATGAAAAGATCGTTTGAAACGGTACTGGTGGAACAGTGTGCTCCAACGCTTGCGGGTGTAAAACCAGCAAATTTATTTTGCTATCAGTCACAGAATCGTGCTCAAATTTATGATATTGTAAACAATTGGAATAAGCAGCTTTATCCATTTGGATTAGCGCTGTGCATTGTTAAAGAATGCTGCAAAACGAATTCCTTTCTCATCTATTTATATCGTAGACAACAAATGGATCAAATTTTTTCTAAGCAGGAAAACCAAATCTTTCTCATGCAGATGGGGTATCAGCTAACCGATTGCGATTCCTTGATTCACCAGCTATCTGCACGTCTCTGTTTCGAAAAAGAGTTTCCGCATGAAATTGGAATCTTTTTAGGATATCCGTTAATCGATGTGATTGGATTTATCGAGCATAAAGGGCAAAATTACAGTTGTGCAGGTTATTGGAAATCCTACGGTGATTCCATTCATGCAAAAAAGCTTTTTGAACTATATAAAAAATGTATCTCTCATTATAGGCAGATGTATAAAATTGGAATTCCAATTCTTCAACTTGTGACAGCGGCCTAACGTCTGGCTGCAAATACGCAAAACAAAAGCCAATGAGCAATGCTCATTGGCTTTTGTACGTTTTGGAAGATTATCTCTTTTGGCTGCTGAACGCATAAGCTCGAATTTTTTGAAATGTTTCATCGCTTAGGTCGTGTTCTATTTTGCAAGCATCAGCAGCGGCGGTTTCTTCACTGACGCCTATGCGTACTAAAAATTGTGTAAGCAAACGATGGCGCGTATAGATACGTTCGGCAATTTCCATGCCCGCTGGGTTCAATGTAATAAAACCGTCGGCATCCATATGAATATAACCGTTTTCGCGAAGACGTTTCATTGCGACGCTGATGCTTGGCTTGGAATAACCAAGCTCATGAACAATATCAATGGATCGAACTGCTCCCAGCCGCTCTTTGAGCATCAGAATCGTTTCCAAATAATCTTCTGCCGATTCGTGAATTTTCATAATTTTATTCCTCCATATGACCAGTTCATACTCTACATTAACACAAAATAATACTTTTCGCAACTTCTTTAAAATAATACTTGACAAGATGAGTTAGCAGTGGTAAACTTTAGCTGTTGATATAGTTAGCTAAGGCTAACGTGTGCTTGTAAAGTGATTTGCTGCACGCAGATGCTGTATAGGAGGAAGAACGATGATGCCTTTGACAATGGCAAAAACAGGTGAAACTGTGATCATCCGAAAAATCACCGGAAAAGACGAGGTGCGTCAGCATCTAGCCGAACTTGGATTTGTGGTAGACAGCATGATTACGGTAATCAGTGAACTGGCCGGAAATCTAATTTTGCAGGTAAAAGACAGCCGCATTGCGCTGGATAAAACCATGGCGAATCGCATTTTAATTTGATGGAGGGGATACTATGAAAACGCTCAAAGATGCTAAGGTTGGGGATACCATTACCGTTACAAAACTGCATGGAACAGGTCCTGTGAAACGTCGGATTATGGATATGGGAATTACGAAAGGTGTACAGATTCAAATACGAAAAGTTGCACCGTTGGGGGATCCGATGGAATTGAATGTACGTGGATATGAATTGAGTATTCGAAAATCCGACGCACAAATGATTGAAATTGATTAAAGCGGGCAGCCGCTATTTTTTAAGCTCAATGGTTAGCTAATACTAACTTATAAAAGGAGTAACGATATGGAACTGAAAATTGCACTTGCCGGAAATCCGAACAGTGGAAAGACGACACTGTTTAATGATTTAACCGGAAGCTCTCAATATGTCGGAAACTGGCCGGGCGTTACCGTCGAAAAGAAAGAGGGCCGCCTAAAAGCACATAAAGATGTGATCATCCAGGATTTGCCGGGAATTTATTCACTTTCGCCCTATACATTAGAAGAAGTAGTTGCGCGCAGTTACTTAATTGGTGAACGACCAGACGCCATTATAAATATTGTGGATGGCACAAATATCGAGCGAAATCTTTATCTCACGACACAACTGATTGAGTTGGGAATTCCGGTTGTGGTTGCCGTCAATATGATTGACCTCGTGCGAAAGAATGGCGACAAAATCAATATGCAGAAACTCGGCCACGCGCTTGGCTGTGTGGTTGTTGGAATGAGCGCGCTTAAAGGCGAGGGCGGTATGGCCGCCGCAGAAAAGGCGATTGAACTGGCTAAAGAACAAAAAGCGATTACACTTCCGCATGTTTTCACAGGAAGCGTGGAGCACGCAATTGCTCATATTGAAGAATCGATTTCAGGAATCGTAGATGACCATCGCTTGCGCTGGTACGCGATTAAACTTTTTGAGCGTGATGAAAAAGTGGTGCAGTCGTTGAAGCTCAATTCGGAATTGAATAAACATTTGGAAGAACACATCCTTGACTGTGAAATGGAAATGGACGATGATTCCGAAAGCATTATCACAAATCAGCGCTATTGCTATATTAGCAAAATTGTAGACCATGCCGTTCATAAAAAGGCGGCAAAACACAGCTTGTCGGTTTCAGATAAGATCGACCGCGTTGTAACCAACCGTGTTTTGGCCTTGCCCATTTTCGCGTTGATTATGTTTTTTGTCTATTATATTTCAATCAGCACCATAGGCGATGACATAACCAATTGGACAAATGACATGTTGTTTGGAGAAATGATTTGTGGCAACCTAGCGGCATGGATGGCAAATATCGGATTTGCAGATTGGTTTACGGGTCTTGTTGCAGATGGAATTATCGGCGGCGTAGGAGCAGTTATTGGATTTGTACCACAGATGCTCATTTTGTTCCTGATGCTGTCAATCTTAGAAGATGTGGGCTATATGGCTCGTGTTGCATTTATCATGGACCGCGTTTTCCGTAAATTCGGACTTTCCGGAAAGAGCTTTATTCCAATGTTGATTGCAACCGGATGCGGTGTCCCGGGAATTATGGCATCTCGTACAATTGAAAATGAGCGCGATCGAAAAATGACGATCATGACAACCGGTTTTATTCCATGTGGTGCAAAAATGCCGATTATTGCATTAATAGCCGGTGCGTTGTTTGGCGGCAGTGGATTGGTTGCGGTTTCCGCATACTTTATCGGTGTTGGGGCGGTAATCGTTTCCGGTATCATGTTAAAAAAGACCAAAATGTTTGCGGGTGAACCGGCTCCCTTTGTTATGGAACTTCCTGCTTACCATATTCCTTCAGCAGGCAATGTCTTGCGTGCAACATGGGAACGTGG
>CALLQM010000419.1 GCA_938014855.1 uncultured Clostridia bacterium
GTATCTTTGTCATTCCGACCATGACCAATCCGTTAGGATTCATTGCGGCTTTGCTGATTGGCTCGTTTATCACATTTGCAATCTATTATGGGATGAAATATAAAACCAAACAGCCCACACAAACACAGGAGGATTCCAGCGAGTTGGATGCTTTGGAGTTAGAACTATAACTATTTTAGCAATGAAAACAATTGGAAAGGGAGACGTATCGTTATGTATGTACCCATGAAAATCATGTTGGACGATGCCAACCAAAACAACTATGCTGTACCGGCAATGAATGTTGTGAGCATGGAGCTGGCGCGCGGCGTGATTCGAGCCGCAGAGGATGAAAATGCTCCTGTGATTCTCAACATCGGACAAGGACAAATGAGCAGGCATGGTCATGCAAATGTGATGGTTCCGATGGTGTATGAGCTTGCGCAAAATGCCAGTGTGCCAATTGCACTCAACCTGGATCATGGGAAGGATTGGAGCTTTTTGACGCTGGCATTTCGGAGCGGCTTTTCGTCAATTATGATTGATGCATCCCAGTATGATTTAAAGGAAAATATTCAAAAAACCGCCGAGGTTGTGCGTATGTGCCATCCGCAGGGAGTTTCTGTGGAGGGGGAATTGGGACATGTCGGAATTGCCGCGGAGTTGGACGACCATTCTTCACACTTGTTTACAAAACCGGAGGATGTGGTATACTTTGTGGAAAAGACTGGTGTCGATGCGCTTGCTGTTGCAGTAGGCACCGCCCATGGCAATTACCCCAAAGGTTATCTTCCAACTCTGCGGTTTGACTTGATTCGAACCATTAAAAAACGGTGTAACATTCCGCTCGTCCTGCATGGTGGTTCGGGTTCCGGCGATGAAAATTTGATACGCGCTGTGGATGCCGGCATCAATAAAGTTAATATCTGCACGGATTTATGGAATTCCGCAAGGGATTTTCTTGCCGATACCTTGGCAGCCCATCCCGAAATCGAGCTGTTGGAACTGCTCATCGGCTATGAAAATGCGGTAAAGAAGAAAGCGGCGCACTTTATGCGTGTTCTGAAAACAAGCGGAAAAGGCTCGAATTTTAACGGGAAATTTCCCTATCCCAATCAATCGGAATTGCAGTATGCCTCAGTCGGCGAATAAAAGCATTCCATTTATAAAGGGAGAGAACGAGCCATGAAGCAGGTCAAAGGAAAAGTCGGTGCGCCCGGTATTGCGCAGGGTACGGTCGTTTTGGTTAAAAAGAGCGTCTGCGATTGCAAGTCTGCCGTTTTAAACCCTGCGCAAGAAGAAAAAAGGCTAAACATAGCCTGCCGTCAGTGTAAGAATCACACGCAGACCCTATGCAGCGATCTGCTATCACAAAAATTAATAGATGAAGCAAAAATCATCAAAGCATATCGGATGATTTTGGAGGATTCTTCTTTTATCAATCCAATTAAAAAGCAGATTGCCTCAGGAAAAACAGCGGAACAGGCAGTCCAATTGCAGGGCGAACAGCTTATGAATGTGTTTGCCAGTATGAAAACGGATTATATGCGGCAGAGAGCGGACGATATACGACATGTCTGTCAAATGCTGATGGACTGTTTGAGTGGCCGGCAGTCGCTTAAACTTCCGCAGGAACCGTTTATCCTTGTTGCACAGGAACTTTCACCGGTGGATACGCTGCAAATGGATCGACGTTATTTGGCTGGAATCGTTACACAATATGGAGGGCAAACCTCTCACACGGTGATTCTTGCAAAAACCATGGGCATTCCTGCTGTTACAGGCGTACATGACGTAATTGCTGTCTTTTCTGATGCAAAAACGGCAGTGCTAGACGGGCATCTTGGACAGGTTGTAATAGATCCCGATGAGGCAGTAACCTTACAATATCAAGAAAGAGCAGATCGAGAAAAACGAATTGCCGAACAAATCCGCGCATGCAATTACAGCAAAGCTACAACGCTTGATGGAGCGACCGTTCAAATCTGCGCAAATATCGGAAGTTTACAGGATATGACGCCGCTTGAATCAATGGAGTATGACGGAATTGGGCTGTTTCGTACCGAATTTGTATTCAGTCAATTTGACCGCTTGCCAACATTTAAAGAACAATTTGAGGTATACAGTAGTGTTGTTAAAAAAGCGGCAGGTCGACCGGTCATTTTTCGCACTTTAGATGTGGGCGGTGACAAAGGGTGCGCATATTTTGGGCTTGCAAAAGAGGAAAACCCGTTTCTTGGGTTTCGGGCTGTGCGGATTTGTTTACAGCGGCAGGAGGTTTTTCTAAGTCAGCTTATGGCAATTCTAGCCGCAAGTGCATTGGGAGAAACTGCAATCATGTTCCCAATGATAACCGAAATGCATGAATTGGATTACTGTAAGATGTTGGTCAACAAAGCGAAAAACAGGCTTCGGGGAAAAGGAATTCCGTATGATGAACAGATTCGCATTGGAATCATGGTGGAAACGCCTGCTTGTGCCATTTTGGCGGACCGATTTGCAGAGAAATGCGATTTTTTCAGCATTGGTACAAATGATTTAACCCAATATGTTACTTGTGCCGACCGCACCAATCCAGCGGTTCAGAATTTGTACAATCCATATAATCCCGCGGTGATTCGGTTATTGGGAGAGGTTTTGCGCAGTGCCCATCATGCTGGTATCGAAGCAGGAGTATGCGGAGAGGTGG
>CALLQM010000420.1 GCA_938014855.1 uncultured Clostridia bacterium
AATATCTTAAAGAGGTGCGGACGGATCAGCGCGGTCAGCTGGAAGCAAGGCTGGAGGAACTGCTGCGGGACATGGGCAAACAAAGCTACCGCCCGCCGAAAGAAGTCTGCGACCAGCTTCTGCATTTGTCTGCCGCACTTAAAGATTATAAAGGCAAAAACGTGTATGCGTTTCATTCGCCGGAAATTAAACGGCAGGTGGATGAATTGGTGGAATCCATCGTCACAACAGACCGACATTTGGCGCATCTTTTTGACGCGTATCAGCAAACCCAGCGCACGTTTTTGGAGCAGTACCAGCAGGATCCCGCCAAGATTGCCGCACGCATGCAGGAATTTACCGAGCATTTCTTTCATCCGCATCCCGCACAGCGCGGCAGACCGGGAACCGGCGACCGCGTGGTACTTCACAACAAGGTTCTGCGGTATGCCAAGGTGCTCAAAGAATCGGTGTTTACCGAGCCGCTGAATATGGAATGGAAACCGAAAAAACCCGCACCTTCCAACAAAACAATGGGCAAAAAGAAACTGTCAGCGGAAGAAGTCCTGCATAACGAGGTGTATCATGCGCTGCGGGAAAGTGTGAAAGACGGCGAAGCGCCCAGGCCTCTTGAAAACGAGGTCACGACCTTATACAATGAAATCAAAGACGATGAATTCGCCACCGCCTATTCGTATGTGCCGCTGGATGCGAAAGCGGAAACGAGAGGACTTCTGCATCGCATGGCAGATGCGAGCGAACCATTTCAGGATGCACTGCAGTCATATCTTCAAAAGCTGAAAGAAGATTCAAAAAAGCCGGAATTGACGCTTGACCTGCTGAAAAAGAAATTCTATGATCCCGGCTGGCGGGACGACGGGAAGTTACATAACACGATTGTGCGCTTTACCAAAAAGCTGGAGGAACAGCGGGCAGTCATCAATAACAATTCCAAGGTGTTTTTTACCCTGCCGGATACGTTCCGGGAAAACGGTGATCAGGAACTGCTGGCAAAGCTTACGGAACTAAATGCAATGGTTGATGCAATTCCAAATGAGGAGCTAAACTTTCGAGAGCTCGAAGATCCAGTGAAAGAAAAGACCACCACCATGCTGGCGGGCATCCTCAACAGCAAAAAAGAAATCCAAATTCCACAGGAAGTAAAAACTGCGCTGCTAAATCCTGATGATCTGACGCCGGTGACGTTCCAAAACACGATTGTGAAGTTTGCAAAAAAGCTGGAACAGCACCGAGCGGTTACGGAACACAATTATGAAGTTTATGCCGCTCTTTCGGACAGCTTTTCCAAAGAAAACAGCGCGCTTTTGGAGTCGCTGGAGCAGCTTCATACCCTAGCGAAAAATATTCCGCCGGAAAAGCTCAGCTATTATGAGCAGGACATTGATCTGCGTGCGCCGGCAAACGCGATTCTAAAGCAGACGTTTGAAACTGGGAACGTCCACGTGCCGCTCAATCTGCGCAGTGAATTTCTCAGCCCGGACGAGCTGACTCCGATGGGCTTTCAAAATACCATCTTCCGATTTGCCAAAAAGCTGGAGGAACACCGGGCAGTTGCGCAGTACCGTCAGGAGGTACTTTCCTCTTTGCTGGAATCGCTGGATGACGCATCGGAAAATCCCACACTGTGCGGACAGCTCGCAGAACTCAATGATTTGCTGTCTAATGTTCCGAACGACCAGCTCGCTTTTCGTAAGCTGGACGAACCGGCTCGGGAACAAATTCAAGAAATTCTTGCAGAAATTCTAAACTGCAATGAAAAAATTCAGATATCGGATGAGGTGAAACAGGAACTCTTTCATCCGGATGAGCTGACGCCGCTCGGCCTGCAAAATATTATCCTGCGGGTTGCCAAAAAACCGGATGAATATCGGGTAATCAATGCTGTCCGCTCTGACCTTTTCCTTTTGCTGTCCAAAGACATTGAGCGTCAGACAGGCAGTGCTTTGCAGTTAAAGCAGCTTGGAGAATCGTTTAAAGCGATACCGCCGGAGGATTTCAGTTACCGCAAATTAAACGCGGAACAGCAGAAAACCGTTGCGGATATTCTCGCCAGTGCATTTGCTAATGTGGGCATACCGCAGAAAACACTGGATTCTCTGCTTCATCCGGACGAGCTGACGCCGCTTACACTGCAAAATATGGTGATTCATTTTGCAGATCAATATGAGCAGTACAAACTTACCGCCAGCCTGCAAAAGGATCTCTTTCTACAACTCATTGCCACGGCGGATCGAAAGTCCCCGTTCCGGCATGAAATGCAGTCCCTGCAAAACGAATTGCGTAAACCAGAAAATACAGGATACCGTAAACGGCCGGAAGATCTGCAGAAAAAGGTCGAGGATCTGCTCTGCCGGTTTATGAAAGATCAACCCGCGACAAAACAGCACCCCAAACTTATGGAACAATTATTAAAACCCGGTCAGAATACACCTATCGGACTGCAAAATACGGTGATTCGTTTTACAAGACAGTATGACCTTTATGTAAAACGGCAGATTCAGAATAAAGCCAAATACACCGCAAAACTGCTTCTGCGTTCGTGCGCATATGAGCTGGCAAAACTGGTGCGGGAAAACGAGCAGTATAGCAAATACGAGCCGGAGCAGCAGTCGGGGCTTACGGAAAAGAGACCACAACAAGCTTGGCATAATTACATGGAACCTAATTATCAATCTTATGACTAAATTAGAAAGGAAGTAGGAATCATGACCATCGACACCATCCCGTTTGGGAAAGAATTGGAGCTTTCTCCTCTCGGAAAAGAGTATCTCGCGCAGGAGGAAAACAGCGCCCGGTACTATATTAAAGACAAAGGCGTCTGTGTGACGGAGGGCGGAAAACTTTTGTGGTTTGACCTGCCGCAGGAGGAAATGGACGGGTTTCATTTTGATGAAATGGTGCTCAACGAACACCTAGAAGCGGATTTTTCGCCGGAAGAACTGCACGCGCTGGATCTCATTCGTTCGCTGGATGAGCAGGCAAAAGAATGGACCCTGCATGTCGTGACGACGAGCAACGCGGGCGGTGAAAATCAGTATGCCGTCTTTTACAGCGAACAAAGTGAAGCGTATTTTATGGTGCACATGGATGACTTGGAACGAGTCAGCCGCAAAACTGCAGACCAGATGGCGCAGGCAAAGCAGAACTGGCTTGCCAAACCATATAAAATCCGTTTGGACGAAAACGGTACATTTGAGCAGTAAAAACAACATACAAAACAATTTGCAGACAGTGAACGATTCGCTGTCTGTTTTTTTATGGATTGGAGGAAGCCAAAAATGGCAGACAATTTTTCAGGCAAAGGACGCACATTCCGCGATTTGCAGGAAAGCGTCAAGCAGACCGTCGAACTGCAGGCGCAGACGGCGGGCGGAATCACCCAGTTAATGAGCCAGATGAGCCGCTTTGATGGATACGGTTTAACCAATGCCGCGGCAATTAACATGCAGGACTCCAAAGCGCAGGCGGTCGCGACACTTTCACAATGGAGAAACTTGGGCTATCAGGTCAAGGACTTAAAACACAGCATCAAAGTCTGGATGCCCGTTCAGAAAACCTATTTTCTACGCGGCGGTAAACGCACGGATGTGCGCGATGCGACTGCGGCAGAACGAGCGGATATCACAAGCGGAACAATTTCCGCTGAACGCATTACCGCGTACCGCGCGGGTTTTGGCTATGACATTGCGCAGACCAACTGCCCGAGACAGGAATACGCGCATGTGATCGGCGAAACAAATTACAGCCATCTTGAGACAGAGCAGAAATACGACTGCCTGCGGTCGGCGGCGGAAAGCTGCGGATTTGAAGTAACTGAAGATGCGAATGTTTACGGAGCAAATTATCACGAAAACGTCATTACCGTCAGCAGTCAGCTGCATCCGGCGGAAAAGCTGGCGGCACTGTGCGGCGCGTTTTCACAAGGGATTGTGGATCAGAGTTCCAGCCAGCCGCAGGATATCCGGCGGTTTGATTCGCAGGCGCTCGCCTTTTTCCTGCAGACACGGCTTGGTGTGCCGGAAAATCTGCGGGATCTGCCTGAACCGTCCGCCTGTCAAGCGGTCAAAAGCATGCAACGGTTGGAAAGCAGTTTGGTGCGAACCCAGCGCATGCTGACATTTTCGGAAAATGGACTGAACGAGGAGCTGCAGGAACGTGGGCTGGACATCGCGCCCGCACAGGAACAAACAGCAAAAAAAGAACAGCTGACCGAACAGCAGAAACAGGCAAACCGAAATTTTATGCAGGACATTGTGTAGGCGGTGATAAAAGCATTCAGCAAAGCCCATGGAAAAACAAAAAAGAAGGTGC
>CALLQM010000421.1 GCA_938014855.1 uncultured Clostridia bacterium
GTGTTCGGACGCATCTGTGCAAACGGAGCAATCGTGCTGTTTTCCCCAACAGAAGACTCGGTCATATAGGTTGCATTGACACGGGTGCCGTTTCCGACCTGCGAATCCACCAAATAGGAATTTGGACCGATTACACAATGGGAACCAATCTTTGTTTTGCCCAGTAAAATCGTGCCGGGCAGAATCAGCGTGTCGTGCCCAATCTCCACATCCATGCCGATGATGATTCCATCTTCGCAGGGAATATCCTCCCCGTTGTCCAAGTGGCGGTCGATTTCTCGGCTTCGAGCAATTTCATTGAGGGTTTTAAGTCCTCTGCGGTCGTTGGCGCCCAGCGTGACTTCTTGGTTTTCGGCTGTAAAGCCGCCTACACGCCGCCCGCTTTTCACCGCAATTTCCACGGTATCGGTCAAGTAATATTCGTTTTGTACATTGTCATCTGTGATTCTGCCCAATGCACCCGCTAGAAATTCGGCATCAAACCAATATGTACCGGCATTGATTTCCGTAATTAATTTTTGCTGAGCATTCGTGTCTTTTTCCTCAACAATTCCTGTAACGTCACCGGAATCACTGCGCAGAATACGTCCGTAACCGTATGGGTTTGACAGATGCGCCGTTACCAGCGTAATCGCGTTTTGTTCGGTTTTGTGCTGACGGTAACTTGCCTGGATTGTTTCGGCGTCAATAAACGGCGCATCCCCATAAAGCACCAGCACGTCACCGCCGCCTGCCAGCGAATCTGCCGCCATCATCACGGCGTGACCGGTTCCCCGGCGCTCTCTCTGCCGGTAAAATGTGCAGTCAGGTGAAACAGCCTTTCGGATCAGTTCCCCGTTTTCGCCTTCCACAATATAGATTTCATCCACGCCGGCGGCGCGGCAGGCGTCCTCCACCCAGCGGATCATCGGCTTACAAAGCACTTCACAAAGTACTTTCGGACGATCGGATTTCATACGTTTGCCGTCTCCAGCGGCAAGGATCACCGCAAAACGGCGTCTTTGTTCAGCGGTCATAGACTCCGCCCCTTTTCAAATAATCTGGTCTATTCCTATTATTATGTCAACTTTTTGTTAGGTTTGCAAGAGATACTGTATGAAAAATGAAAATACAACCAAATATATTTAAAGAAATGCTAGAAATGAATGCTTTATTTTGGTATAATATGCAGTAGTTAACTCTACAGGCCTGTTTCTGCTTGGACCCAGATACAGGATTTGAGTTTAGTTAACAGAAATTGGAGGTAGATCAAAAGTGGGTAAAAAATTTGTGTACATGTTTTCAGAGGGCAACGGTAAAATGCGTGAGCTCCTTGGTGGTAAAGGTGCAAACCTTGCTGAAATGACAGTTCTTGGAATGCCTGTTCCTCAAGGATTTACGGTTTCTACCGAAGCCTGTACCCAATATTATGAAGATGGCCGCCAGATTAATAAAGATATTGAGGCGGAAATCTATGAAAATCTGAGCAAAATGGAAGAAATCTGCGGAAAGAAATTCGCAGACCCCAATAATCCGCTGTTGGTTTCGGTTCGTTCCGGTGCCCGCGCTTCTATGCCCGGCATGATGGATACGATTTTGAATTTGGGACTCAACGATGAAGTTGTGGAAGGATTTGCAAAGTTTACTGGTAATACCCGGTTTGCCTACGATTCCTATCGCCGTTTCATCCAAATGTTCTCCGACGTCGTTATGGAGCTTCCAAAACCTGAATTTGAAAAAATCATCGATGCTGTTAAAGAGGAAAAAGGTGTTGAGCAGGACACTGAATTGGATGAAGACGATATGAAAGAACTCGTCCGCCGCTTTAAAGCATTTTACAAAGAAAAGAAAGGAACGGAATTCCCCAGCGACCCGAAAGTCCAGCTGATGGAAGCGGTCAAAGCTGTATTCCGTTCTTGGGACAACCCCCGCGCCAACGTTTATCGCCGCATGAACGAAATTCCCTATAACTGGGGCACTGCCGTCAACGTACAGCAGATGGTATTCGGTAACTCCGGCGACCGTTCCGGCACTGGCGTTGC
>CALLQM010000422.1 GCA_938014855.1 uncultured Clostridia bacterium
ACGTTCCACAGCTGGGTCAATCCCCCAGCAACAGCAGAACCGGCACACGTCGCAATAATGACGCGAATCGGATCCGCGGCAGCAAATGGCAGAACGCCCTCCGTAATAAAGCAAAGTCCCAGCGGAAGAGCCGCTTTTGCCGCTTCGTGTTGTGCCGCATTCCATCTTTTTCTTCCGCCCGCTAGAACCGCGGCCGCGATGCCCAGTGCAGGCGTCATACCGCCGACAATTTTAGCCGCGGTCGGTCCCATGATATTTTCCGCCAGCAATGCATTGCAGAATGCGGAAGCAGTCTTATTGACAGGTCCGCCGAGGTCAAATCCCATCATTGCCCCGATAATTGCACCGAGACTAAATTTAGCGCCGCCCGCCTGCATATTTTTTAAACTGCTTGTTATCGCATTTTGTGCCGCCGCAACGGGTTGACCAAGCACCAAATACATAGCTAAACCAACAATCAGGGTAGAGAAAAACGGTAAAAACATAATCGGCATAAGCCCCTGCATCGACTTTGGAACTTTTATGTACTTCTTCATCCAAAGAATCAAGTAACCGACCAAAAAGCCTGCCAGCATACCGCCCAAAAAGCCCGCCTTTAAATTGTTGGCGACAAGCCCTAACGTTAGTCCGGGTGCAATACCGGGCCGATCAGCAATGGAATAGGCGATAAAAGCAGATAACACCGGGACAACAAAACTCATTGCCGCAGAACCAATGGAATTGATCATCCATGGAATCGTATCAACGGATTCCCCAACGAGAGCGCCGCCAAGAATTTTTGCCAGCGCCATGCAAAGTCCGCCCGCTACAACCACCGGAATCATATAGGAAATGCCGGTCATCAAGTTTCTTTTGACATTGGTTAATTTCACTTTTACCACTCCTTACCTCAATTAACCCGATTGTTTTTTCTCGGAAAGCTTGCGCTCAATCTTTTGAATCAGCGCTTTGGGGGATTTCATCACAATCGATATTGGTATCTCAAGAACGGACTTTCCCCGAAACCGATCTTTCCCCGTCACGCCGATATCTGCCGCTATAATGACTACATCTGCCTGCGCAATATCGTGTGCAGTGAGCGCGTCCTCTACGCCAATGGTGCCTTGGCTTTCAATCTTGATTGAATGTCCAAGCTCCTCGGCCGCCTGAATCAATTTCTCTTTGGCGATATAGGTGTGTGCAATACCGGCAATACAGGCTGTAATTCCAACAATGTTCAATATGCTCACTCCTTTTCTGTTTGATTCCATACTTTCAGCAGGTCGTCTTGATCTGCGGCGGAAAACAGCGCCCTGCAAAAATCCTGCTGTGCCAACAAACGTGCTACCTGTGACATCA
Organism: uncultured Clostridia bacterium; assembly: GCA_938014855.1. Classification (GTDB taxonomy): domain Bacteria; phylum Bacillota; class Clostridia; order Oscillospirales; family Ruminococcaceae; genus Anaerotruncus. Next base: position 1,339 of record CALLQM010000422.1, read on the forward strand.
GCTTAACAAAATAACAATTCTTATCTTTTTGGTTTACAGCGAACAGTACCACGATCTGAACCGGAAGACCATCAACCGTTTCCCATACAATTGGTGTTTTTAATTTGGCAATCGCAATGCAGGTTCGATTGACCGCATCCGATTTACCATGCGGAATCGCAATGCCGCCCCCAATTCCTGTTTTTCCTTCCTGCTCTCTTTGCAATACATCCTTTAAAAACGCATCTCGATTGTTGATACTCCCGTCCCGATACAAAAGTTCCGCCAAATTGCGGAGTACTTGCTTTTTTTCCGATGCCTCGAGATTAAATACCACCGCATTGGGATTGATAACGTCACT
>CALLQM010000423.1 GCA_938014855.1 uncultured Clostridia bacterium
GATGACACATTAGAAGCAGTAGGGAGCTGGCGGGATAAATACAAAACAGTCGTGTATCTATACTATTATGAAGGATATACCAGTGTTGAAATTTCACAATTTCTTAGTAAACCGCAATCTACAATCCGCAATTATCTTCACGAGGCGCGAAATGTCCTCCGAAAAAAATTAGGTGGTGACTTCAATGAAGAATAAGCGAATCATTGATTCGTGGAACAAAATCAAGCCGGTTGATGCTACAAATGAGCGTATGCTGGCTGAAATCCTCGCATATAACAATTCAGGCAGAAACAAAAACGAAAAAATGTCTATTAAAATCAAGGTTTCTAACTGGAGGAGGATGCCTTCCGTTGTTGCCTGTCTGGTATTAATTATCACAGCAATGGTTATTGTTGGTAACAATGTGGATTGGTTTCAAAATGATATTTACAGCATAGAATTAGGCGAAAACGATACTTTGGACTTCTATAAACATTCCACTGTACCAGAAATCGGTAATATACATTTCAATGTATCTACCACATTGAGAGATTTGACAACTGCTGAAAACAAAATCATGTTTGATAATATACCAATAACAAATTCTTATGCAACATTCAATGCAGAGGACAAATCATTGCTTCGCATAGAAGCAAAGTCAGACAATATTAAAGTCATATTTTCAACAGCTGGAATTCCACTAACGGATATAGTTATCGCCCAGGATGGTAAATTTTCAACAATCAGCGGTATTCCCGTTTCTGCTGGATATTTTGTTACACAGGAAAATAGCAACGGGATTAGAAATATCATCTATTTTGTCTCGTTTATGTTTGATGATATATCCGTATATGTTGATATTAGCGGTTCAAATTCAGAAAGTGAAGATTTAAGAGAAGACATTGTTTCTGTTATTGAGACAATCATCCAAAACGGTAAGCCCGACTTTTCAAAAGTAACTGAGTAAAATGAAAGATTAATAAGAATTTCTGTACACAAATCAACTTTTAGGAGGAGTATATTTATGATTAAACAAAAATTAAAGTTTATTCCTTTTGCTGCAGCATTTGCATGGATTTTATTTACAAGCATCGATGTATTTGCTGCGTATCAAGGATGGCACTTGGTTGACTCTGGAAAACATTTGGATTATGATGGTAATTCAGCCTATATGTCATATGTTAAAACTGCCGCTAGCACGTGGAACGGATATAAATCTGGAGTAATAAGAAAAGATTCATTAACTGTTATAGAAGATGTATACATATCCGATTATAATGAACAGTCTAACACTATTGGATATACCAGTTCGGCAGGTCAAATTAAATTTAATGAGTATCATTTCAAAGATATGACATTCAGTCAACGGTTACACACAGTTACTCATGAAATGGGTCATGCATTAGGTCTTGATCATACATCTGGTTCGAGCGATGTTATGAAACAAGGGAAATTAACCAATACATCTTTGTCAAGTACAGACAAATCTTCATATGATGAGTGCTATAAAAAATATTAAGAGAGAGGAGAACGGCATAATGAAAACTATAACACAAAAAACATTTATTAAAATTGCTGGATTATCGAGCGTAGTTATTGCTTTGATATTATTTGCTTTATTCATGGTAGGTAACCGTAAAAATGTGGATTTGAAAGACTTACCGATAAATTATCTTCATGGGAATTTTTCAGTCGATGTTGATAATCCACGAGAAATTGTAGGAGATGCGGATTATTATTTTGTAGCTAGAGTGGAGAGTATTGATGGCACCGAGTACAGGCATGCTGTTACAATAGAAACCGAGGATGGATTCAAAGAAGTTTCTAGTCCATACACTAACTACACCATTACGATTATTCAAAATATAAAGGGCTTATTGGTACAAGATGTTCCAATAAGCATTTTAAAATCTGGTGGTGTTAATAAAGATGAAAAATCTATAACACTATACGAACAGGACTTCTTACCTGAAATAGGTCAATATTATGTAATTTCAGCTTATGCACAAAAAGACGGTTCATTATTAATTTCCGGTCCTAATTCAAACGAATTGCTTCCGGATGTCAGTAAGAGTAGACTATCGCATGACAATAATTATGAACAGTATCAAAAATATTTTGATGAAGAAGTAGCCGTTGAGCGAGAAAGATATACCTCTATATATGATAAAAAATAATGCTGTTTGGTAATTAATAAATATGCCAACTTGCAATGAATACTATTAGAAAAGATCACTTCGGTGGTCTTTTTCTTTGCCCAGAAGGAGGTGATGCCCGTGCAAATCAGCAACTTCATCCGCTTTTCGGAATTCATCAAGGTCAAAGAGGATAAGCGTGTGGTCAGCGTCACCATCTGCCCATTGATTGCCGATTGCACCGGCGAGGTATATTTCACAGACCTTCAGCTTCAGGAGGGGCGGCTCTCCGGTTATACGCCACATACAACGCCAATGCTCCGAAATCCGGGGAATCCCATGAAATATTATAACGCTATCGTGCGTTCAGGAGATACGCTGGTTATCCATACAAGCGGTGGAACTTCCACTGGACTTGATCGCTATATTTATCCCAATCAAGCAATGGAGGCCGGTAGTATCAAGCTGTCGCAAGGTGATGGTTCTCATTGTGCGATCTTTCTATCATCAGCTAATGCAGGTGATGAGTTTGCCCTGCTTGCATCGGAGCGTAAATGCTTGCGAAATAGTAGCACCACAGCAAAAAACGGATTTTTTCAACACACCGCTGTTTACGATGATAAACATCAAGTACGGCTTGAAAACAGAAAGTCTGCATGCGCCTATTTTGTGTTTAAGGAAAAGATGGAAGAAGAACATAGCCTATGAGTAGTAAGCGAGATTATCTCATATGGTCGTTTATGGGCAATACCTGTGGTGTTCTGGGGTGGATATCGACCTTGAGCGTGGTGGTGGCTATGAAAACAAGGACTTAGCAAATGATCTGTTTAGAGATATTTACAATACAGTAAAAGCCTATGACCGCAGCAAGCTGATGAACATTTGTCTGCCTGGAATGACAAGTGTACAAGGTTCTATAGGTGGCGAAAACTGGTGCGTGTATACTGACCTCAATTCCTACTGTGACACTGCATCTATTATGAGTTATGGCATGGCTTGGGCAGGTTCTGCTCCGGAATCTGTTTCCCCACGAAGTTGGCTTGAGGGAACGTATGACTATGCCGTAAAATCTATGAATCCCGAAAAATATTTATGGGGTTACCCGCTTACGGATGGGAGTGGCAGATTTATCAAAAACCAGAGGACATGGGAAAACCTATCGTGGAACTTCAAACACCTATTATGCTGCTGAAATTTGGATGAATGGCGGCTATCATTTTGCAGATATGCAAGCATATATTCCCTTTGCTGCTTATTGGGATGATTATGATAAAGTACCGTGGATACTCCCCTTTGTGTATGACTACATGGAAGAGCAAGATGCTGTTTCAAGAAATGCTCCCATCACAGGTGAAACCTATAATCGGCGCAACTATCTGACCTGTTATGACAAGCAGCAAAAATCAGAGTTTGCACCATCTATCTGGATAGAGACGGTAAACCAGACAGCTATACAGGAAACATGGTGATTGGCTCTTCCACCGCAACCGTTGCCGCAAACGGTACGGCGACTTACCAGTTCAACATTGATACAGCTGGCACCTATGATGTGGCGGTCTCTATCGGCTTTCCCTTCTGAGATAAGAACGCTATCAACTTAACACTGGATGGAACGGCGGTTTCCTATAGCAAAGACAGGCTGTGGTGGCCATACTGGAAATCAAGCCACTGGAGATCCCTTGCACCACAGAAGTACCTGTCCGCAGGACAACACACCATCGTCATTACTGGCGGTGTTCCTGGATCGGTCTTTTATAGCTTTCGTAAACACAAACTGATGATAACTGTAAATTCAAATAAAATCAAGTCCCTAAATCAATTTTCTTATTATAACTTAATAAATTGTTACTATTCACACCTCAGCCAGAAAACATTATTGCAAATACCTTTGATGTGACCTACAGTGTAGACCAGATTATCAGAAAGTGTAAGATGTTTATTCTTATTCATAATGTACCTCCAATCAGGGCACCCCCCAAGTACATCATAGCTTTTTGAAAAAGTAACTTCC
>CALLQM010000424.1 GCA_938014855.1 uncultured Clostridia bacterium
CCTTTTTTGCAATCTTGACAGGATCGCCTTGTCCCATTTCAAATACGGGTGCGCCTGCCTTTTCCCCAACTACTTGACGCTGTTCGATTGCCGCCGGACGATAAACGTCGCACGCAACCAGCAGCGGACGCTTGCCTTGTTTTTTAAAATGTAGTGCCAGCTTTGCGGAATGGGTCGTTTTACCGGAACCCTGCAAACCGCACATCATAATAACCGTCGGAGGACGGCTGGAAAAATTGATGCGCTCATTGCTTTCACCCATCAAGACTGTTAGTTCCTCATTTACAATCTTAATGACCATCTGAGCAGGTGTCAGACTTTCCAGCACCTCGCTGCCCATTGCTTTTTCCGTAACGGAGGCAACAAATTGTTTTGCCACCTTATAGTTAACATCCGCTTCCAAAAGCGCAAGGCGAACCTCGCGCATTGCTTCCTTGATGTCGGATTCTTTGAGTTTTCCTTTATTGCGCATCTTTTTAAAGACTGCGGATAGCTTATCGGAAAGACCTTCAAATGCCATGGGGTTCACCGCCTTTCTAAAATAGGTAGTTATGTAGTCTTATCAGTCGTTCAGGCTGCTGGCTATTCGAATAATATTCTCTGCGCGCAAGGAAACTTCACGCGAAATTCCAATCCTTCCGCCCAATTCTCGAATATAGCTTGCATCGCTGACAATCTGATCCAATCCATTTTGGATTTTGCGAAATTTTTTTGCAAGACCAAGCCGTTCTTCCAAATTCAGAAGGACTCCTTCGGCACGCTTAATCGAATCCCGTACTCCCTGCCGTGTGATCTTGCTGTGAGCCGCGATTTCCGCAAGGGAAAGGTCTTCATTGTAATATAGCTCTACCACGTCGCGTTGCTTTTCAGTGAGCATATCGCCATAAAAATCCAGCAGCAACGAAATCTCAAGATTCTTAGCCACTTTCCAGCCTCCATTCATGTAAAGTCTTTTACTTTACACGTTCCCTCTGCGAGTATTATACAGGACGAACAAACCACTGTCAAGGTTTTTTTCTTTACATGACAAAATCTTCTAATTTTCGGTTTTTACACGACTTTACCTACCTTTATATTGAATAATCTTCCAAAATTAGAGTTGTCCTTTCTTTTCTTAATAATTTCCTCATAATTTTGATATAGTATAAAGGAATATTGTGTCAGCAGGAGGGTAAACATATGAATATTAAGCACGATTTGACGCAGCTCATTGGCAACACACCTTTGATGTATTTAACCAATTACAGCAAAAAGCATGAGCTAAAAGGGCAGCTTGCCGTCAAGATCGAATACTTCAATCCGCTTGGTTCTGTAAAAGACCGTGCGGCGTATGCCATGATCTGCAATGCCGAACGAAATGGACTCATCCAGCCGGATTCGGTCATCATTGAACCGACCAGTGGTAATACCGGAATCGGACTTGCGTTTGTCTGTGCGGCAAAAGGATATCGGCTGATTTTGACCATGCCGGAAACCATGAGCCAAGAGCGCCGCATGCTTCTCAGCGCATTGGGTGCAGAATTGATTTTAACAGAAGGTGCAAAAGGCATGCAGGGCGCGGTCGATCGTGCAAACGAACTGGCGGAACAAACCGCTCATTCCTTTATCCCCAGCCAATTTGACAATCCCGCTAATCCTGCTATTCATGAAGCCACCACCGCCAAAGAAATCCTCTTAGACACCGACGAACAGGTAAACGCCTTTGTGTCCGCATTCGGTACCGGCGGCACGGTTTCCGGTGTTGGGCGTGCGCTGAAACAAAATAATCCGGATATCAAAATTTTTGCCGTAGAGCCTGCTGAATCCCCGCTTGTTTCACAGGGAAAAGCCGGAAAGCATGGAATTCAAGGAATTGGTGCAAATTTCGTCCCCGGCAACTTTGATGAGTCCGTGGTCGATGAAGTCTTAACAGTTGCTACAGAAGATGCGATCAACACCAGCCGTGAAGTAGCCAAAAGCGACGGACTGTTGGTCGGAATCAGTTCCGGATCCGCTATTTATGCCGCCGCACAGCTGGCTGCAAAAGATGAATACAAAGACAAACTAATCGTGGCTTTGCTGCCGGACACCGGTGAGCGTTACTTATCCTCAGGGCTTTACGAATAACCCGGTTTCTGTTATGCTGAGAACATATAAAACTAGAAAAATATGGAGGAATTTCAACATGAATGAAATGAACAGCCATGAGCCAACGGAAAACACGACCGAAGAAACCCTGAACACCCCCAATATTACCGATACCCCAGAAACCACAGAACTTCCACAAGAACCGGAAAACAAGGAGACCGCTGTTGCTGCGGCAGCAAAAAGGGGCTATCACAATCGAACTGCACGGCTGCTAAACGGCGTGTTTGTTGTTCTCTTGGTATTTATGGTGATTTTCCTCTTGCTTCAAATGTATCTCAATGTTGCAAGCTATATGCAGCAAGGTGCATCAATCGGTTTAGCACTTCTGTATATCTTGGCAAGCAGTTCCACTTCTTTTCTGCTTTGCGCTCTGCCATTCATTTTTAAATTTTTTGCAGAAGTCGTAGAGCTATTGGATCGAAACAACAAATAAATCATATAAAAAGGGCTGCCGCATAAATGCGGCAGCCCTTTTTTATTTTAATCGTTTTTCTTTTCTTCGCTTTTTCTAATTTGTTCGGTATCTAACGATAAATGAGATTCTTCTTCGGATCTTAAATGATGGATACCCTCATCAATCATACGGAGCAGATCATTTTCTTCCGGGATCGGTTCACTGTTTAGGCTCATTTTTTGTCCTCCCTCTGCACAAACTCTTTTACTTTTTCAAACGTTTCGGAACTGATTATATGCTCAATTCGGCACGCGTCCTGAGACGCTGTTTTTTCATCAACTGAAAGCGTTAGCACCAAAAAACGAGTAAGTGCAAGATGACGCCCATAGATTTCATTTGCTTTTTTGCGCCCCTGCTCCGTCAAAACAATCAGCCCGCTGCTTTCCATGGTAATCAAGCCGTCTTTGCGCAGAATGCTCATTGCACGGCTGATACTCGGTTTTGTATATTCCAGTTCGTTCGCAATATCAATCGAGCGAACCGAACCGTTTTTTTGTTCAAGAATCAGAATCGTTTCCAGATAATTTTCTCCCGATTCGTGCATGGAGCGTCCTCCTTTAACGGAATATGTTGGAACTATTTTATCATGTTTTACGCTCCTCGGCAAGTAACTGCATCACAGCTTTCGGTCAAAAATATCGCTGTCATTTAATAGCGATTCCACGGAATCAATCCCGAGTCGGTGCAAAAGTTCAATCACGTAAGGATTATCGATTGGAGTTGGATAATGTGCATCTTTTCCATAGGCTTCCACATTTTTTCTGCCTTGTTCCTTATCAATAATCGCTTTTGGACCGCCGACACAGCCGCCAACACAGCCCATTCCCTCATAAAAATTGGCTTTGATATTTCCGGCTGACAAAGCGGCCAACATCTCTTTGCAGGTTTTTACACCGTCCGCCTGCTGCGTTTTCACAGTAATCCTGCGGTGTGGATTGAGCCGTTCAACTGTGGAGCGCACAGCCTCGCTTACGCCTCCGGTATGCGCATAAATACGCCCTGTTCGTGAGGAATGGTCCCGTTCCTTATCCTCCATTTTAGCCGGATCAATGCCCGCCGCATTAAAAATGTCCTTGACTTCTTCAAACGTCAAAACATAGTCGACCGCGCCTTTTAAGTCCGGTTCTCTTGCCTCCGATTTTTTTGCCAAGCAAGGGCCGACAAAGATGGTTACCGCATCCGGATGCAGTACTTTGACCGCGCGGCCGCAGGCAATCATCGGCGAAACCGAGCCGGGTACGTGCGGCATCAGCTGACTATATATTTTCCGCAGCATCGCAATCCACATCGGACAGCAGCAGCTTGTCAGCTGAAAATCTTCTTCTTTATGGATATTTTGATCAAATTCAAACGCCTCTTTTAATGTTAGGATATCTGCAAACAATGCCACTTCCAGCATACCATCAAATCCCAGCTTTAAAAATGCACTTCTCAGCATGCCGGGCGTTACGTTTGGACTGAACTGTCCTTGAAAAGCCGGTGCAATCAATGCATACACCAATCCCTTTGCATCTCGAACCGCTTCAAGCGCTGGAAGAATATCTTTGGACGCCGTCAGCTTACCAGATTTACAGCTTTGCGCACATGCCGCACATCCAACGCAGTGAGTCAGATCAATTGCAACGCGGGGCTGTCCGGGTTTACGGGAAATGGCATCAAATTCACAAGCCTTGATGCACGGCGCATCCGGGGGACAGTCGCAGTCCGCAAGCTGCCATATTACCGGATGTTTTTCCGGATGCAGAAGACAATCAAGGTGTTGCGGGTCATACTCCAAATGTTTCACAACATTTTGATCGGCTTGTCCGCGCTGAATCGAAGCTTTTAACAGCGTCTCGTACAATTCCTGAAAGGTCGCCATTCAAACCACTCCTTTTCAAATGGACTCATACTAAACATCTAACACAAGCATTTTTTATTTCTTAGAGGAATTCTCTGTTTTCCAAAACTGAACCACTCCGGAATCCTGCAGATTTTTGAAAATAATGATCGTCAGCGGGAACAGGAACATCCCAAGCAGTCCTAAAACATGCAGTCCAAGATACATAAACATCAGCGTAACCAACGGATGCAAACCGATTCGTTTGCCAATGATTCTTGGTTCCAATATGTTTCGGATAATGGTAATAACCAAATAAACGGCTAGGATTCCGGCGCCAAATGTAGTTTTTCCCATAATCATTGCGATAATGCCCCATGGAATCAAAATGGTTCCCGTTCCAAGTACAGGCAGAATATCGACGAGTGAAATCATAGCCGCCAAAAGTACCGCATAATTCACTTTTAATAAAATCAGCCCGGCAGAAAGTTCAAGAAATGTAATGAACATAATCAGCAGATAAGATGATAGCATGCCGACCACCGTTTTGCTGAACGAATTCCAGCTGGAAATCACTTGTGTACGATATCGTTCGGGAATTTGAAGTTTGCAGAATTTCACGATATTGTCAAACTCTACGGTCATAAAAAAGGTCGCTACCACCGTGATAATAATAGAAATCAGCAGGGATGGCAAAAGCGAAGCTTTGTTTGCCGCCCATGCGACCGCAGAAGTAGAAAAGTTAATGATATTTGACTGCAAATCATTAAACATCTGAATGGCTACGACATGGATTTGTTCTTCTATTTCATCCGGAAGTGCTACAACGATGCGTTCAATCGTTTGATTGAGCGCATCGGATAATTCAGGGGCGGCGCTTTGGTACCATACCGGAAGCTTATTAATGAGTTCACCCAGTTCATTAAACGCATTATAAACTCCAAGCACAAATAAAATTCCTACAATGGAAACCAAAACAAACGCCACAACCGGAGAAAGCAGGCGTTTATTTTGATGCGTTTTTTTTTCCAAATAGTTAATTGTTTTTTGCAGGCATGCCGCCGTGATTAATCCAATCACAAACGGAAGCATCCATGCCAAAAGATATTTAAGGCATAGATATGCAATGATGAAAATACATACTAAAAATAAGCAATTAATGATAAATGCCCGCTTTTTTTCAATTGTCAAATTGGCTCCCTCTTCCGTATATGTGGCTTTTCCGCAAAACATGTTGTCAGAATAAATCATATCTTGTCACTATTGTATGAAAACTAATAGAAACTGTCAACTGTTTATATGTTATTTTTTCGTATCTTTTTCAGTATGGACCATTTTGGCAATGGTCAATCAATGAAACTGCACGCTCTCTTCCCAGAACCATTCTTTTCATCACATATTAGTAAAAAAAGGCAGGGTCAGCCCTGCCTTTCTTCCACTCTTTTTTCCCAATTTGCAAGCTGGATTCCACCACTTGGCTTAGAAAGCGTATCGACAATCATTCCAAGCAGTTCCTGAACACTCTGAAAACGAACGGAGCAATTCTCCTCTACCCATAAAGCCATCCCCTGCCACGTTGCATGCTGCCGAGTCAATACCTGCAGAAGGATGGTCACTTTGCAGCCTTTCTGTTGTGTAAAAATGGTTTCATCCTGATAACAAATCAGCTTATCCGCTATCGCATCCTGCTGACACATAATGTGGCTTGCACGAAATGCCCGGCTTTGAAAAAAAGCATGCGGGAACCTGAAACGGTCAAAAATGTCCTCCATTTTATTTACAAAGTCATATGCTCCGCCAAACTCAATGCAGTCCGGGAGATATTGATTATAAAATCTGCCGCCGAATTCGGCGGACTCAACAGTATCAATGCATACTAGCGTTTTTGTGACAGTGCTGGGAAGCAGAAAGGTGCCACGTATCGGCAAAGAGAAGTTCCCCTTTCTATTGTAACGGTTCCAAAGGTTGTAGAGTCGTGTGCAATTTGATATCCTTGGAACGAAAATCAAGTTTAAATCGTTTCGCAATACGTGCAATTACACGCTGACAATTTTCATAAGTCAAAGTTGGCAGCATCAAAACATACTGCGTTGCGGAAAAACGGGAAACGATATCCCCTTTTCGCAGTGATTGACAGGCAGACTGCAGCAGCTGATCCATCGCTTTGCTTAAATGAGATGTTTCCGGTACTTGATTGTCTTGATCGGTAATGGTAAGCAAGGCAATAAAAACCGACTGACCGGAGCGCGAAGCCGTTCGAGCTTCAACACGATACATACATTTAAAAACTTCATATTCACAGAAAAAGGCTCCGTTCACCTTTTCGTGTTCACAAAGATCCTCTTTTATCACACTTAAATCTGTTTCAATATTGTTCTGCGTTTTAACGATTTCTCGATAGAGGTCGCGCACCTCCTGCGAAACAGAAACCCCAAGTTCTCGATAAAATAGATCGGTTAATTGATTGTAATGCTCCAAAGCCTGCGCCTGTTTTTCCTGTTTGACCAGCGCAAAAATCAAGTATTGATGCGCACGTTCTTCAAACGGATCAATCATGACCGCCTGCCTGCAGATAGACTCAAGATCTTCATACTGTTTGCATACCAATAAAAGTTCGATAGCTTCGTATATACTTTTAAAATAAAGGCTCCGGAATGCATGAAAAAACGGCATTGCCCAAGCACGATAACTCGAATTTGGTAAAAAATCACCTTGATAAATTGAAAAAGCGCGCAAATATAACGCTATCCGGCTTTGAGCAGGCAGCTGTTCATTCCCGGCCTGCTTACACAAATTCTCAAATTGTTCGGTATCTACTTGGCATGCAAATTGATTGTTCCAACTATAAGTACTATGGCTGTAACGAATCAGTTCTCTGCCATATGTAATGCCGCTGGAGGTAAACATGGTTCGAATCCGATACACCAAATTTTTCAGCGCATTGGCCGGATTGTTGCTTTTATCATCCGGCCACAACGATTCCACCAAGCTCTGCGTTGATATCGTCTCGTTGCGATATGCAATCAAATACTCCAATAGATTCCACATTTGCTGGGAATGGTTGTCCGAATCGCTTAGGACTTTGTCCCCAATGGTTATTTTAAAACCGCCAAACATTTGAATTTGAATGGTCTCCGGCATTGCTTGCCGTATTTGCTCCTCTTGCATGATGCCGGTCTCCCTTGCCAATTTGATTCTTTATGAGTTTAACATTTATTTTTAAATATGAAAAGGGTATTTCTTATTTTTTACCAAATTTTGTTCAATTTGCCACTTTTTGATAATTATGTTTGATCTTACATTTGAAAAAATTTGATGAATCAAAAAAGAAGGTTGCAAAGCGTTGTCAAATATTGAATAATAGAAACAGAAAATGTAAACGGACTCTAGAAAATCAAGGAGGCAATCTTGTGAAGCTATTAACTTACCGACAAAACGCAGCCGATTATATTGGGATTTTGGCTGACTCCTCGCACATTGTACCAATTGAAGAATTCGGCATAACCTGCAAAAATATGACCGAGCTGATTGAGCAAATCGATGAGACTAATTTTAAAACTATCCAAGCTAAATTAAGAGAAGGCGGTTTTTCCACCATCCCCATCAGCAGTGTTGAGAAGCGTGCACCGATTCCCTTTCCGCATCAAGACATCATCTGTCTCGGCATCAATTACATGGCACATGCGGAAGAATCCGCGCGGTATAAGCTGGAATCATCGGACGGCGACCGTCAGTATGCCATTTATTTTTCCAAGCGCGTCAATGAGGCAAATTGTGACGGCGGCTTGATCCCTGCACATGCTGACATTGAGGATCGGTTGGATTATGAAGCGGAATTAGCAGTCATTATCAAAAAAGATGCAAAAAACGTCGCTGTAAACGATGCTTTTGACTATGTATTCGGTTATTCAATTGCCAATGACATCAGTGGCCGCGTCTTACAGAACCGCCATAAACAGTGGTATTTCGGAAAAAGTTTGGATGGATTTTTCCCGATGGGTCCTTGGATTGTAACGGAAGACGAATTTGAGCGCCCGCCGGTACTCAAAATTCAGTCCCGTGTGAACGGAGAATTACGGCAGGACAGCTCGACCGATCTTTTAATTTTTGACATTGCACATGTCATACATGAGCTTTCTCAAGGCATGACGCTGAAAGCGGGAACAATTATTTCCATGGGCACACCCGCCGGTGTTGGTATGGGCTTTACCCCGCCAAAATTTTTAAATTCCGGTGATGTAGTAGAATGCTCGATTGAGGGCATCGGAACACTGACCAATACCATTGATTAACCTGCATAAAAGCCGCCTTTTTGATATCAAAAAGGCGGCTTTCACTATTCAATTACAAAATCGGTCGTAATTTCGGAACATGCAAGCGCTTGTCCCTGCGTGTCACTAAAACATGCAAGCTGTGAGGCGCGATATATGCCCGGCTGGAGCGGTTGATCAAACAAATCGATTGCTATGGTTTGACGTGTCGTTTCCCCCGGTTCCAGTACATGTTCTTCTAAATCAAAGACCACATCATCACGCACCGAAAGCGGTGTTACCGTATCTCCATCCACATGCCGAAAATCATAGTACCCTGTATAAATAAGATCATGTTCCCCATGATTTGTAATGATGAGTACGATTTCTTTCGTTCCCGCAGGATAGCTTTCCTGCTCTGTATGCGCTTTGATACTGCGCTCAGAATCATTTGGAATTTCGTCACCGATTACTGTCAATATCAAATCGTTTTCCGCCTCGGGAAGGAGCTCTTTGTTTGCAGGGCGATTCCAAAAAAATTGGATTCCTCCAATTACTATTCCAATTAAGAACAGGGCTGCAAAAGCGGCAGCAACTCGATGCGTTTTCATTATACGTTAAACCGGAACAGAACTACGTCACCGTCTTGGAACACATATTCTTTGCCTTCCGAACGGACCAGTCCTTTTTCTTTTGCCGCCGCCATGGAGCCACACTTTACAAGATCGTCAAATGCAATGACTTCGGCGCGGATAAATCCTTTTTCAAAATCCGAATGGATTTTGCCTGCGGCCTGCGGCGCTTTGGTTCCTTTTTTAATCGTCCAAGCACGCACTTCCGGTTTGCCTGCGGTCAAGTAAGAAATTAGACCCAGCAGAGAATAGCTTTTTTTGATGAGCCGATCCAATCCCGACTGATGCAGTCCCATATCTTCCAAGAACATCATTTTATCTTCCTGTGACATGTCTGCAATCTCTTCTTCAATTTTTGCGCAGATCGGGAGCACTTCACTGTTCTCCGCTTTGGCGATCTCCTGAACTTCCTTGAGAAAATGATTGGATTCGATATCGCCCGCAAAATCTGTTTCGCACATATTAGCGGCATAGATAATAGGTTTATCCGAAAGAAGCGGCATATCATCCATAGCCTCACGCTCGTCCTCGTCGCACTCAAAACTGCGCGCGGATTTGCCTTCTTCCAAATGCGCTTTCAGACGTTTAAGAACCTCGGCCTGTGCCGCCAATGTTTTGTCACCGCTTTTTGCAGCTTTTGATGTACGGTCGATTTTTCGGTCAACCAATTCAATATCGGACAAAATCAGTTCCACATTGATCGTTTCAATGTCGCGCTTTGGGCCAATCTCGCCATCCACATGTACAATTTCGCCGTCTTCAAAACAACGCACCACATGAACAATCGCGTCCACTTCACGAATATGGGAAAGAAACTTGTTTCCGAGTCCTTCCCCTTTTGAAGCGCCGCGCACCAATCCCGCAATATCTACAAATTCAATTACAGCCGGTGTATATTTATCCGGATCATACATCTTAGCAAGCACGTCCAGACGCTCATCCGGCACAGCCACCATGCCCACATTGGGTTCTATCGTGCAAAACGGGTAGTTCGCCGACTGAGCACCCGCGTTGGTAATTGCATTAAAGAGGGTCGATTTGCCTACATTGGGCAGTCCGACAATTCCTAATTTCATACTGAATCTCCATTCTGCCGCTCCGCACCGACACAAAATTGAGTCATAAAGTCACTCTTATCCGCGAAGAAAGTTGATAAGAGGCAAACCGCGCACCAAAACGACCGCCTTGGATAACCCATGGTAGCCATACGCGTCTTTCCATATAGTTTAATATTATAGCGTCCTTTTTCTATTTTCACAAGAGGGCTTTTGGGTTTTCTCTGCTGATCAAACTGCATAATTTTGAAACTGGACAACGCATGTTCAAAAAATATTCACCAATGTATATGATTTTGTTGTATAATTGTGGTATTATATTGATATAGTAAAAATTTCATTGCATATAAACGGAGGGAACAAACATGTCTATCGGAAAGATCCTGGTATGTGATGACGACCGCAACATCTGTGAACTGCTCCGCCTTTATTTGGAAAAAGAAGGGTATGCGCTCGCCATTGCCAATGACGGCGAAGAAGCGCTTGCCAAGTTCGCCTCCGAGGCACCAGATCTGATTTTGCTCGATATCATGATGCCAAAATTGGATGGCTGGCAGGTTTGCAGAGAAATTCGCAAAAAGTCAAACTGCCCGATTATTATGATCACTGCCAAAGGCGAAACCTTTGATAAAGTTCTCGGTTTGGAGCTGGGTTCGGACGACTATGTAGTCAAACCGTTTGACCCAAAAGAAATCGTTGCTCGTATCAAAGCAATCATGCGGCGAACCGGAAAATCTTCCGCAGAAAATGATGTAAAAGAAGTCAGCTATGATAAACTGGTCGTAAACATGACAAAATATGAATTGAAGGTCGACGGTAAAGTGATTGATACGCCGCCAAAAGAACTCGAACTTCTGTATCATTTGGCCAGCAATCCCAATCGTGTTTACACTCGTGATCAGCTTTTGGACGAAGTTTGGGGATTCGAGTATTACGGCGATTCCCGTACGGTGGATGTCCATATCAAACGTCTGCGTGAAAAACTGGAAGGCGTCTCCGAACAGTGGACTCTTAAAACGGTTTGGGGCGTCGGTTACAAATTTGAAGTAAAAGAATAGTTTTTACAACCGGGAACGGGTCGGGCTGTGTCCGGCCCGTTTTTTGCATCAACAACAAGGGGACGATTCGCTATGCGCAAAACGTTATTCAGCAAGCACTTTATTACGGTAACATCCATTATTTTGCTGAGTATCACCATTTTAGGTGCTGTTTTGTTGGTATTTGCGTCGCAGTATTTTAAACAAGACCGTTACAAACTGCTGGAGCACAATGCCCAACAAGCCGCCGCTTTGACTTATTCCAACATTCGGAATAATTATTTTGAAAATGTAACACCACAAGTGGTTCTGCCCATGTATACGATTTTGGCCAATTCCATTGAGGCCGATATCTATCTTGCAAATACAGAGGGCGAACTGCTTCTGTTTGCCGAAGGCACCGGCGCAGACCATATCAATAAAACCATCCCGAAAGAAATCATTGAAAAAGCCTCTTCGGGCGGCTGTTATCGGGAGATTGGAAAGATGGGCAATCTTTACCCCGATGCTCATTACACGGTAGGTATCCCGGTAAATCGGGATGACGGACTTCCTGCCGCCGTTGTATTTGTTTCCACATCGGCCAGCACACTCACCATTTTTTTGGTTGAAATTTTAAAAATGTTCGCCGTCAGTTCGCTTGCCGTGCTGATTTTGGCATTTGCCGCAGTGTATTTTATCACTGCTGACTTGGTGCGCCCAATGCGCAAAATGGTAGCGGCCACGCAAAGCTTTTCCAAAGGAGATTTTACCGTACGTGTGCCTGTAGAGAGCTATGATGAACTTGGACAGCTTGCCATTTCGTTTAATAACATGGCGTCCTCTTTGGCGACTACCGAAACGACCCGCCGCTCATTTACTGCCAACGTTTCGCACGAACTGCGAACACCAATGACCACCATCGGCGGTTTTATTGACGGAATTTTGGACGGCACGATTCCGGATGATAAGCGCGATCACTACCTGAAAATTGTTTCGCAGGAAATCAAACGTCTCTCGCGGCTCGTACGCTCAATGCTGAACATTGCCCGTATTGAGGCCGGTGAATTGGAAATAAATCCGGATTTATTTGATGTAAACGATACGGTCATTCGAACCGTGTTTACGTTTGAACAGCCGTTGGAATCCAAAAATATTGAAGTACGCGGGCTGGATCATGGAAAAGTCATGATTGAAGCGGATCCGGATTTAATTCATCAGGTGATCTACAACTTGATTGAAAATGCGGTAAAATTTGCAAGCGAAGGAGGATACATTGAAATCGGTTATACCGATGATGAGAACGTCACAAGTGTTTCGATTAAGAATTCCGGTGACGGCATCCCTAAAGAAGAAATTCCTCATGTGTTCGATCGTTTTTACAAAACCGATAAATCCCGCAGCCGTGATAAAGGCGGTGCAGGGCTTGGCCTGCATATTGTCCGCTCGATCATCAACCTGCATGGCGGCGATATTATTGTACGCAGTGTAGAGGGTGAATACTGCGAATTCCTATTTACCATTCCAAAACCGCAAAAAAAAGGTAAGAAAAAATCAGCGGACAGCACGGAATCTTAATAGTCATAATTTGGTAATATATGATTCAAGTATTTTTTAAACATATTTGTAAATCTTTTTATAACTATGTTATTTTAATTTCATATTTGTCCGTTATACTAAATACAACGATAAAAATAATGCAATTGATCATATAACATACTTTGGAAAGGCAGTGATCAGCATGGATGAAAATTTTAACAAAATGAATGACAGCCAGAATACAAACAACACTCCACAAAATAACAACAGTGACAGCACCCCAAATTTAAATGGGAGTAATGAGCCTTCTTCGCAAAATATGAACGTTCCTCATCAGGACGGTTCGGACTATCGGCCGCCTTATTATTCCGAAACATACCGACAGTCTTCCCAGCCAAATAATGAACCGACTCCTCATCAATTCAGCACATCCGGCGGCTGGCAGCAGCCTCCCAATGGTCCGCAGGGAAAAGAACCTTACCGCTGGAATTTTGAAGAATTTCAAAAGGCACAGGCAGTTAAGCCAAAGCGGCGTAATAAAGGTCTGATCGTCTTTACAATCATCTTGTCTGCGGTGGTGGCAATTTCGCTTGCCTCGGTCGCCGGTGTGAGCCTTTATAATGCCATCCAGAACGAAGGGTCGGACATATCCGACACGACCGAACCCAGCCTAAACGTCCCTGCAAGCGACCTTCCTGGCATCACCCTTGAGGACAAACCAGATTTGCCGGAAGAATCTCTGCCCAACGGGAAACTAACAACGGAACAAATTGTTGAAAAAGTCCAGCCTTCCATTGTTGCCATTACCACTTATATCAATTACGGCAGTTACCAAGCGGAAGGCATGGGAAGCGGCATCATTCTCAGTGAAGACGGCTACATTGCAACGAATGCTCACGTTGTCGAGGGAGCGATCGGCATTACGGTAACGATGAGTGACGGCACGACCAAGTATGAGGCTCGTGTGGTCGGAGCAGATGCAAAAACAGACCTTGCAGTCATCAAAATTGACGCGACCGGCTTGACGCCTGCTGATTTCGGAAACTCCGAACAAATCAAAGTTGGTGAAAAAGTCATTGCGATCGGCAACCCGCAGTCGTTGGAATTTGCCGGAAGTGTAACGCAGGGTATTATTTCAGGACTGAATCGACAGCTCACTGCAACAAACCAAGCCGGCACTTCTTCCACCACTTACACTAAGCTGATTCAGACCGATGCCGCAATCAACCCCGGAAATTCAGGCGGCGCATTGGTCAATGAATATGGTCAAGTCATCGGAATCAACTCAGCAAAAGTTGCCAACACAGGCGCGGAAGGTATGGGATTTGCAATTCCTTCCAACGACGCCAAACCAATTGTTGATGATCTTATTAAACATGGACGTGTGACCGGGCGTGCAATGCTCGGCATCACCGTTTATCCGGTCGATATATCCGCAGCACGGCTCAATAATGTGCCTATTGGGCTTTTTGTGCAGTCTACAATGGAAGAATCCGATGTATCTCGTGCAGGCATTGTACCCGGCGATATTCTTACAAAAGCAGATGGCGTTGATCTTGACAGCAACCAGGCATTGAGCAAAGTTTTGGAAGGCAAAAAACCCGGCGATACAATAGAGCTAGAAGTCTTTCGCCCCTCATCCCGCTCAAGTGTTGCCGGTCAAAAATTTAATGTAAAAGTAAAATTGATTGAAG
Organism: uncultured Clostridia bacterium; assembly: GCA_938014855.1. Classification (GTDB taxonomy): domain Bacteria; phylum Bacillota; class Clostridia; order Oscillospirales; family Ruminococcaceae; genus Anaerotruncus. The sequence continues at coordinate 14,587 of CALLQM010000424.1, forward strand.
ATATGGGCAATACCGGTGCGGTTGTGAATCCTCAGCAGATTCCGGAAACACAGGATCCTTACGGCGAAAAATACAACCCCGGAAATGAACGGGATCCTTACGAAGAATTTGAAGATTTCTTCAATCACTTCTTTGGTTAATTTGAAAATTATAAGAAAGACAGTTTTGGAGTACTCCAAAACTGTCTTTCTATTTTTAACGTTTTACTTTTTTCTATCCATCTGATGCCCCGTAATAATCAGCGTCTCGGTGCCCAATATGGAACCGACAATGTAAAAAGCAGATATTGGAATGCGGTATCGAATGTTGAGAATTGCGGAAGAATGCAAAAAAATGTAGAATGATTATTCTACATAGTGTAGAATTTGGCACAAATATTCCTTTTTCGACATATTTTACTGAAATTTTTGTTGCCAACAACACCGAAACGTTAATACGCAATTGATGCATCTTTACTAAAACTGCATAGAATCTATTGACTGTAAAAATTGTATCACGTATACTATTATTACAATAACGTTTCCCTATGAATGCACCCGCCTTACTCTCCCGTGGCGGGTGCATTCATTATTTCCGGGTCTTTATTATTTCTATCTGCATTATACACCGATGAAGGCGCACAGCCATATACTATATTGCATGGATATAAAATCCATAGATTATTGATATGGATGTGAGATAGAGTGGGAACAAAATCCTTTACAAATAATACAGGTTCGGCTTTAAACGTGTGTATCTTTGTTCGAGCCGGAAGTGAGCCCGGATGCATAAGAAGATGTATCTGTTTCTGTCTCATTGCGAATGAGACCAAAGTGATCACTTACGGCAACGAATGCGATCCGTTCTTGGATGGTGTAAAAGCATTTCAGTGTACAAACGGACAGCAACTTTGCACGAAAATGTGTGTAAAAACAAGAGGAAGCTGCGCAGACAATCTTCTAAATACAAACAGTAAAGTTTATTTTTGCCTCCAAAATTGTTCCATCGTTGTTTCGGCATCAAATTAAAGTAGCATAGCAAAGCCGGAATCCGGAAAATATTCCGGATTCCGGCTTTTATCGTCTATTTCACATCTGCTTCACATAAATATTAGCAGGTGATGCAAGATGAACTGTAACCAATGCCCCGACCGGAATACTTGCCATTGTGATCCTTGTAAATGCCCGAGAAATCCGCAGTGCTGCTGCAGAGGCGGATGCCTGACTCCATTTTTAATCGGTCTTGGAATATTCTTTTTTCTAATGGTAATCTGTTCGCCCTTCTTGTTTTAAAACAAAAAGCGAAACGCCCGCAATTGCGGGCGTTTCGCTTTTTTAGAAGAAAGAAATAGGATATATCAAACGGTCTTTCGGATTACTCCAATCAACCAAAAGAG
>CALLQM010000425.1 GCA_938014855.1 uncultured Clostridia bacterium
TCATCCAGGTCTTCAAGTACTGACGTATCAATCGTACCGGTTAGTTTCCCGCTTACAGTTCCGCCGGACTGAATTTTTGAAGCTGTAGCGAGCTGACCAACACTGATTGTTGTTTTGCCTGCCGCGGCATTTGAAGTTGCTGAAACCGACAGCGCTTCCGATTTTGAAACCGCAGACATTGCGTTAAAAAAACTGGGTGACAGCAAGCTGGTGCTTGAAGTCGAATTAAAGTAGGAATTTTGAAAGGTATTGATATTTGAAATAATTTCACGATAAAATTCTTGTTTCCAAGTCGTAACCTGTTTGTTAGCATTCTGCTTATCAATCTTTTTTTGTGTTCCGGACAGCAGGCTCTCCACCATACTTTCTGTATCCATATTGGATACGAGTCCGGACATCCCCTTGCTGGTTGCAGCACTTGTACTGTAACTATTGGATGCACTTACTGTATTCATCAAGAATAACCTCCTGTCCACTCCATAGCGGTCTAAAATAAGTCGTCTAATTAAAATATCGTCCGATTATTCCAAAAATTAATAACCTGCTTTTATAAATTTACAATTTCGTTATGCTTTTTTTGAATGAAAAGGGAAAAAATTGTTCGTTTCTGAGATTCCTGTTTTTCCGTAATATTTGGACGCCTTTGCAGTCGTACTCCGGTTAAGCTGTTTAATTTTTTCCAGCAGCATCTTTTGTTCGTATTGAATCCGTTCTTGTACGTTGGTTTCCATGCGCTGAATCCGATGGATAACTGCAAAAATCTGCTGAGAGGCATCAAAAACGTTTTGAACTTCCGGAGAAAGTTCCTGCCGTGCACAGAGGTTTTTTATCGCAAGCTCCAGCTCTTTTTGCTGTTCTTTGCTCTTTTGCGTCAACTGAGCAATGTGTACATCCAACCCGTCCACTTCGTCCGCCAGCTGTTGACGAGCTTTCATATGTTGTTCAATGTCATCAATCGGGCAGGTGAGCAAAGCGGCCGTCTCATTTTCATAACGCACAAACACTTCTCGTTTTTGCGTTAGAATCCTGCACAATTCATTTGTTGTTTCCATGCCGCATTCTCCTTTAATTTTCTTGCAAATTGCCGAATATATATTATAATCATAATCATAGATAAAAATTTAATTTTATTTTCAGTTTGTGACCAAATTGTTGTGGTTGAAGGGGGATCATCTTTGATGAGCCGACAAAGGCGGTATTTTAAGGCGATTTTAAAAACAGAAGACGATATCGTTTTAGAAGAAGGTTATGCATGTATCCTGCACGAGGAACGTGCTGTACAATTTCGCAATGCATTTGTTCCGCTTATGAAATTAGGAACAACGGCAAAAATTGTGCGAGTGATGGACGATCAAGAAACACACTGTTTTATCGGACAGGTTTATTTGTCGTCATCGAAACTTTTGCGTATCGTCAACGTAAATGACAAACTGTTAACGGAAGTAGAACTTGCGCTGTCGGTTGAAACTTCCATCAAAGCTAAATTGCGTCCCATTTTGCCAATGGCAGAAACATTCCATCTTCCAATTGGTAAACTGATTAAATTCGATGCGGAAGTCTATTCCATATCGATGAAAACGATAAAATTTACATCGACAGAAAAATTTTCTGTCGGCGCACAGCTGAGTGTAACCACCGACAGCCCCATTCAGCTAAAAAAAGTACCGGTAGAGGTCTATCAAATTATTGAGTTTGGCCATGAAAAAACCGGTTATCGGTGCCGCATTCTCTCTTTGCCGGAACCTTCTAATACCAATTTAACCGAATATCTTTCAAAACGGAATCAAATTTTCCCTGAATATATCGAGGAAGAGGAAGATTTAGAGGATGTTGAAAACGGGATTTGATTCCCGTTTTTTATTTTAACTCCGATATCATCTTAAGCATATCCGGAGTCAGCACTCCGCTGGCCGCTTCTTTATTGCTTTCCATGGTCTGACAAAGTTCTTTTCGCAGAATTAGGAAATCTTTTGGTGCTTCGATGCCGATTTTTACCTTATCACCGGAAATCTCAGTAATTTTCACTTCGATTTCTCCATTAATTAAGAGGGATTCTCCGCATTTTCTAGACAAAATCAGCATCTCATTCGTTCCCTCCGTTCTTTTTTATCAGCGGACAGCGAATTGGAAGATCATCTTCCAAAATAATCTGCATCGCTAATTTTGTATCTGGATTGACAGCGATGGGGCTTTTTAAATTGACCGTAGATTTTTTAAATTCACTTGCAATGACCGTTACAAGCCAAAGCATATAGTCCCCATTCCCCAGTTTTTTCTTGGCGTATGGCGGCAGTTCAGGCTTATAAGAAGCATTGACAACGGCGGGATCGGTTAGGATAAAGCAAATATTCCGATCCTCAGCCGATTGCAGCCACACAAAATGGCTATTATTTTGGTCGTATAAGATCACAAACTTTTTATATGTATCAAAACCGAAAATTGGCTCCGCAAATGTTATCACATCTGTATCCGCAACTTCGACTTCCCCAAAATCCCTCGTGAACAGTTTCATAATAAACCCCTTCCGCTTATACAACAAACAGCTATGCAAAGGATTTTTAATTGCATAGCTGTCTTTTTTATGCAGATTCTTCTTCGAAATTCGGATTCGCACTGGGCGGAACATAATTCGGATCGCCCAAATATTCAATCTGCACTTTTGGATACTGCTTAATGACCATTTGAAATTTTCCAGGAATATAATTTAAAATGTTTTGATTGATTTTCCAGTCAAATTCAAGATTGCCCGACTGATATTTTACATTCATTTCGTTTGGATCCCACGAAACGGCCGGTCCTGTTGATGGAAGGAAAACTGTCATGGTATCCGGCTGTTCAAGCATCTTCTGTTTGATGAGCCCGGCTATCGTCACCCCATCTTGAATTTGCCCCATTTGGTCACCAAAACGAGTCATTTCCGCCGTCGCTTTCAACGCGGTCTGCTTCCCATAGGCCGCGGCATCTGCAATGAGATCAGGCGCGCTTTTTAAACCGATACTCTTTCGCATATCTGTTGTGTCAAGCCGCACCTGTATGTTTTTGGTATGAATCTGCAGCGAAGACGGAGTTTGTTTTATATTACTGTGCGGATTGTTCGCCTGTCGCATTTCAAGACGCGGCGCTTCAATCTTCAATTGATATTCAATTGGAATTGATTGAATACTCAATAGTTGCTTCATATATAACACCTTCTTACCGCTTGATATAAAATATTAATTTATCTTATAAAATCCATTAGTGAAACCGGCAAAACCTTTGCGCCATACTGAAGAGATGCCATCCAAGCATAGTTATACATCTTCCATTGGATTGTTTCGGATGCATCGTTGGTAATTTCTAAATCCTGCTGGGCTTTTGTAAGATTAAAAACATCATTTTCAAGCCGTTCAGCACTTTTATCTAAGAAATTGCATTTTGTCCCAATATCAGTGATATTCAGCATAACATTTTCGGTTTTCTGTTTCATTAAGTCACTGATCTGTGAAAGCTTATCACTATCCATAGGCTGTTCCGACATTGTTTTTACAGCATCGGAAAGCAAATTTAATGCATTGTTAGAAAGCCCTGATTTTGCATCTTTGCCATAGCCGAGAATATCAAGCCCTGAAAACGAAACCTTGAACGCCGAGCGCGGGTCGACCTCGTTTTGGTTCATGTTAAGTCCAAGCCCAATGTCAAGGTATACATCGGAATTTTCCGGTACGGCTGTTTTTATATCGCTGGCTTCATCTGCCGGTGTTTTGTAATAATAATAAGAACCATCCGAATTTTTTTGGATATCGTCAACCTTAACTCCATTATATAAAATCTCGCCGGTTGCGGCGTCCTTCGTAAATGGAGCACCTGCGTTATTGCTTCCTCCAAACAGGTACTTATCGGAAAACTGTGCATTTGCAAATTGCAGAACCTCATCCCTAAGGCTGTCAATTTCCTGAGCAAGGATATCGCGGACATTTCCGGAGGTATCCGTCATTGCTTTTTGCATCTTATCTCTTGCAGAAACCAAAATGCTGTTAATGGAGCTTAAATTGGATTCCGCAGAGGATAAGCGATTCTGCACATTTTGAATATTGGATAGATATTGTTTATCGGTATACAACTGGTCACGAACTTTCAGCGCACGAGCGGCATCTGCAACATTTTCAGATGATCTTGTAAACTTTTTACCGCTGGAAATCTTCTCATGCGATTCTGAAAGATTCGCCAAATTTGTATTGAGATTTTTTAAATAATTTCGAGTCATCATGCTTTGCGTAACTCTCATGATCGTTCAGCTCCTTTGCATTCATCCAGCCATTAACGGCCTACCAAACCCATTTTATTGATAATGATGTCAAGTGCCTCATCCATCGCCGTCATCAGACGTGACATTGCCTGATACGACCGCTGATACATCATCATGTTCGAGGTCTCTTCATCCTGCGCAACACCCATAATCGAATCCCTGCGATTGAGCAGTTCATCCGACACGGCTCCGGACGCCTGCAGGCGGCCCTTTGCAAAACTGGTATCAGCCGCGCAGGTATTGCTCACATCCTGAATGTAGTCGGTAAACGACCCGGTAAAACACATTCCGTTGGTATAAAACTGATTGCCGTCGCTGACTTTTAGTGCATTTGTCAGCTGATTAATATAATCACTGCCTGCAAAGCTGCCGTTTTGGAAAATGGCATAGCTTGCGTCTTTGCTCCATTCATCCGTAATGGAAATATTATCTGCGGTCACCATCACATTTTGTGAGGTTGAAAAGGTTCCGTCATTATTTTGCACCAAAGCACCAAATAGCTGTTTGTACACCGTATTGCCTTGACTATCGACCTGAACGTTGCCGTTGGCATCCAGCTCAGGGATGATATTGTTTACCTTTTGAGCAATTGTTCTTGCAAATGTATTCAGCCGATCTTTGTAATAAAGAACGCCTCTCTGGGGTGTTTCGTTCGGTGACTGAATGTTTGGTCCTCTGCCGTTGATCAGCTCGACATACCCTTTCAGTGAACCGGACGAAAGTTTGATTTCTGAACCAGTGCTCTGCCAATTCAGCGCAACCGTACCATCATTGCGCTGCGTATACTGAATGGCTTCAAATTCATCTCCGCTCACGATTGGGTGTCCATTCATGGAAACATTGATGCTGCCGTCTGCCTGTTCTTCGGTATCAATATTTCCGTAACGTGACAGTTCATCCAAAATCAGATTCCGCTTATCCATTAATTCGTTTGGCGGTGTATATTCCGGATTGTTGACGTTGATTGCCATATCCGTTGAAATCTCTTTATTGAGCCCTGCCAGTTCGCTCAAAGCATCGTTTACATAGTCCACGGATACTCCAAGATCAAATTTATGCTGTTCTGCTACTTTATCCAGTTTCGCAGACGATTCCTGCAAAACTTGAGACATCCCTTTAAACGTTGTGCACAAGATGTTCGCGCAGGAAATCTGATCGGCATTATCCGCACTAAAATTTTGAAGTGCCGAGAAAATCTCGTTCAGCGCATCCGAGATGCCGCTGGTGGAAGCAAATTCATCCACTACGCTTTCAATATCGCTAAGGATGGAATACTGCTGATCATAATAATACGTGTCGCTGAATTCCTCCCGAAACCGCTTATCAAGAAAACTGTCTCGAACTTGCGAAATCTGCTTAATCGAAGTCCCTTGTCCGGCAAGGTGTGTGGTATTGACTGCATATCGAGAACTGCTGCTTGTAACAGCAACCGAAACCTGATCGACTCTTTGGCGGGTATAACCCGGAGTACCAATATTTGAAAGGTTGTGTCCTACGATGTCCAATCCTTTTTGAACCACCGACAGACCTTTCCGTCCTGTCTCAAATCCTAAAAATGTCGGCCGCAAGATGATTCCTCCCGTACTTAGATTTTTGTTTCAAAAAGTGATACGCTTTTGCCCCAATCGGACTTTTCACCGTCCTGTGAATATCCACGATTGTTTCCCTGCAGATTGGGAGGCGTTACACTGCGGATTAACTGCAAATTGGTTTTTACAACCTTCATTGATTTTTCATTCAAAAATTTTACTTCTTCGGCAGCTCTCTGCATCCGATCAAAAATGGGGCTCAATTTTTGTTGATCGGCAGGATTCGCCTGATTTATAATTTCACGCAGAGTTGCATGTTCAAACCCTGCTTGTTTTTGAAGCTGCTGACGTCTTGTCTCAAAATTTTCAATCTGCATAGAAACAGCCTGTTGACTTGAAACAGACTGTTCAATTCGTTTGAGTTCATTTGTCAGCAGAGATTCTAATTTTATTTTTTCACTCTCTACCATAGATTCCAGAAATTGGGCATATTCTTCTAAAAAACAACAAAATTCCGGAAACGTTGTTCCATTACTCATTGCTAATTCCTCATTCCATGAAAATATGCTGCAGAATCGAGTCCGCTACTGCACTGGCAGAAATCTGGTAAGTACCGTCCTCCACAGCCTTTTGGATTGCATCGATTCTTGCAGGATCATCCAAACGAGAGATTTCCTTCATCACACTTTTTGTGATTTTACCAATTTCACACTGACTGCTGCCTGCACTGCTGATCGAAACAGTATCCACTTTCGCAGATGAGCGCTTATCAGTTTGAGTCAATGAAGATATGGATTCTCCCGTATTCTTTACACCGGCTTGATAATAGCGGTTCACTGCTGATGGATTGATCTTCATGTATTTCACACTCCCAATTCTGAAATACCGGGCGCTGACGCGTCCACTTATATTTTTTTCATCTTACTCGTCTACTATATTTATTCGTAACAAACAAAAGGAACTTAATAGCTTTGTAAAAAAATAATAGAATTTTTATCAAGTTACAAGCCCGTCGAATATTGTCAAAACGGCGTTCTATATGTATAATAGAAGCAAAATGCATAAGAGGGAACTATAAAAAGGAGCTTAAGTCTTATGAGTAAAATTATTGCCATTGCAACTCAAAAGGGCGGCGTTGGAAAAACAACGACTGCCGGTGCTCTTGCTTCTGGTTTTAAGAAGAAGGGTTTTCGGGTGCTGGCGGTAGATATGGATCCCCAAAGTAATCTCTCATTCAGCATGAAAGCCGATAATGAGATCTGTGCAACGATCTACAATGTACTGAAAGGTGAAGTTCGCACTCAATTCGCCATTCAGCATACACCTGTTACCGATATCATCGCCTCCAACGTTTTGCTCAGCGGTATCGAACTTGAATTTACCGATAAAGGCCGTGAATTTTTGCTTCGTGACGCACTTGCATCCATTCGGGAACAATACGACTATATTATTATTGATTCTCCTCCCGGAATCGGTATTTTAACGGTCAATGCGTTAACGGCCGCTGATTCTGTTGTGGTTCCGATGCTGCCTGATATTTTTAGCCTTCAAGGAATCGCACAGCTTTATGAAACAGTAGAAAATGTCAAAAAGCGATGCAATCCAAGGCTTTCCATTGCGGGCATACTGCTTGCAAAATTTAATCCCCGTACACGGATTGCCAAGGAAGTCCATGGTACAGCTGAAATGATTTCTCAAAATCTTGGAATCCCGCTGTTCCATTCCTGCATCCGCAATTGTGTCGCGCTATCCGAAGCGCAGTCTCTTCAGCGCGATATTCTTGAATACGCACCAAAAAGCACCGGAGTACGCGATTATTTGTCTCTGTTAGAAGAATTAACGGAGGGAGGCGTGCAAGTTGGCAAAGAATAAACGAGAAATTGACAAGGAGATTATGTTCAACAAAATCATGCCATCCAGTCTGCTGGCTGGTACGAATCACACGGAACATGCACAACCGGAACCATCTGCGGCGGAAACCCCACCGGAAGAAGAATCTTCAAAATCAAATTCCCAGCTATTTGGCGACAGCGGTGTAAAGCTTCAAAATCAGAAAAAAGCCGTCCTCGTCAACATAATGGAATATCTTGTCATCGATCGGCTTGATGCAGTGTTTGCAAAATTTAACTGCTGTAAATGTGACAAATGCAAAAAAGATGTTGCAGCAATTGCACTAAATAAACTGCCGCCAAGATACGTGGTAACGGATCCGGATAAAATTCCGGAACTCGTTGCAAAAGAAAACGGTGCAGACGCTTCAACTGCGCTGGTTCAAGGTATTTTACATGTCCGCTCCCATCCTCGACATTAAAACAAACGCGCATCCGTTGGATGCGCGTTTGTTTTATTATTATTGAAAAACATGACTTTTGACACGCTGAATAATCATATCCAGTGCCACTAAATTGTATCCGCCTTCCGGAACAATGATGTCCGCGTTCCGCTTGCTGGGTTCCACATATTGCTCATGCATCGGCTTAACCGTTGTCAGATACTGTGTAACCACAGATTCCAAGCTGCGTCCGCGTTCCTGCACATCCCGCATGATACGCCGCAGGATGCGTACATCGGCATCTGTATCCACAAAAATCTTAATGTCAAGCAGTTCGCTTAACACCGGATCGGCAAAAATCAGAATTCCTTCCACAATAATCACTTTTGTCGGATTTACGGTAATGACTTTTTCGGAACGGTTATGCATGGCATAGTCATAAACCGGACAACAGATTGATTTTCCCTGCCTGAGTTCTGTTAAATGTTCGATCAAAAGAGGCGTGTCAAATGCATCCGGATGGTCATAATTGAGCTTTGACCGTTCCTCATAACTTAGTTCATAATGCGGCCTGTAGTAGTTGTCATGATAAAGAACACTGACATCGCCTTCAAACTCCTGCTGTAGGCGCCTGGTCAAAGTGGTTTTGCCGCTTCCCGTTCCTCCGGCAACCCCAATTGTCATAATTTCCATTGCAATCCCCTTCTTTTGTTCGTTCCATTATTTTAAATCAATAACTTCCAAATCATAAGGCACTTGCAAATTGCCCGAATAAAATTGCTGCCCCTCCGCCAAATAAAGTTCTTTACGGCAATCATAGTTTTTATCCTCAGTATGCCATAAAACAAGATTCGGTACGTTCATTTCCTGCGCAAGCAGACAGGCTTCCCGTACGGTGCTGTGGTGTTTTTCATAGGGTTTAAATTTTTCCCTTTGAGAATACAGGCAGAACGCTTCGCTGAGCATCCAATCGCAGCCTTTTATAAACGGTTCGCAGATAGGATTATACGGTTCATCGCCAAGGCAGACCAACGTTTTGCCATTTTTCAGCTTGATCGTAAAACCGAATTGTTCCGCCTTTGTGGAATGAATGTCAAAAAATGTCACATCACAGGCAAGAAGACGGTTGCATTCTCCGTCTGTAATCGGACACAGCAGAATTCGATCACCAATCAGGTTTGTAAACTTTTTTTGCAGCGTCATATCTGCAATTGCTTGAATGGTAGGGATCAGTTTTTGATGGCAGTAGATACGCAGGCATCCGTCATATTTTCCGGCAAGCATCATAGCTCCCACTTTTCGCAAAATCCAAATTACACCAAGAAGATGGTCACAGTGTTCATGTGTTACGATCATATCGTGGACATGAGCGACATCGACTGCCGCTTTTTCCATTTGCGACAAGATACCGCTTCCTCCGCCGGCATCCACCAAGAGATATTCCCCTGCTCCATCTGATATGGCAAAGCAGGTATTATAACATCTCGTCACCATGGCATTTCCTGTTCCTAAGACAATAAGCTGTTCCATTTTTTCGCTCCTATATATTTTATATCAGCTGACGGTTCTGCCATTTTCCACTGAAAAACCGCGTGGAAAACATCGCCATGCGAAACAGCCAATCCGCACCCATGGCAATCCATACACCAACAGCTCCCAAACCAATGATACTGCCCAGCAGATAGCCAAGCCCAACTCTCCATAACCACATGGACACAACCGATGACAGCATTGTATATCGAACATCGTTTGCCGCACGCAGTCCATTGGGCAGAGTAAATGCTGCCGGCCAAAACAAAATTCCATTTAGACAGCAGATCATGCTTAACTTCCAAGCCAGCTGTTCCGTTGCCGCAGACAGCGCAAACAGCGCTACAATCTGCCGCATAAACAACATCATAATTATATTTACAATCAACATAGAAAAATAAGATAAACCAGTCAAACGCAATATGTACTTCCTTGCCTGCTGATAGTCTCTGCCGCCAATACACTGCCCGATCACTGTAATCATCGCCAAATTGATTGCTGAACCTGTGATCTGCGAGAATGTCATCATGTTATTTGTCACCGCATTCGCCGTTATCGCAGTCGTTCCAAATGAAGTGACCTGGCTGGCAACCAATAATTTTCCAATTTCAAAAATCAAAGTCTCGGTTCCGGTAGGAATCCCAATTTGAAGGATATTTTTAACCATTTTTGGACGAAACCCAAAATCAGAGAGTTCAGCGATACAGATACGGTTATGTCGACTGCGAAGCAGGAAAATTAACAGCGCCGCACCCGCTATATGCGCCACTAGCGACGCGATTGCCGCTCCTGCTACTCCCATTTTGTAACCAAAAATCAGAATCGCATTTCCGCTGATATTTAAAACATTCATAAACACAGACGCAGCCATTGAAATTCGTGAATTTCCCATCGAGCGGAACAGCGCCGCCGCCGCATTATAAATCGAAAGAAATGGATAGGACAATGCAGAATAGAAAAAGTAAATATTTGCATTTTGCATCACAATCGGTTCCGCTTTTCCAAACAGTCCATTTAATATGAAAGACTTACTGGCAATGCAAATCATCATAATAAAAGCAGAAAGTACACCTGTAACCAAAAGAAGTTGTTTAGCCGCTACCGTCGCATTCTCATCGTCGTCTCCTCCAAGATACTGGGATGCAACGATCGCACCGCCGGTAGCCAATGCGGCAAATACTTGAATCATCAAAAGATTGATGGAGCTGACCAAAGATACGCCGGAAACCGCAGCTTCTCCGCATCTTGCAACCATGAGCGTATCCGCTACGCTGATGGTGGCTCCCAGTACTCGTTCTACAATAAGCGGAAGAATGAGGCGTTTTAAATCGCCTTTTGTAAAAAACTCTTTTGTTATCACAATTTCTCTCCCGATTTCATCATTCTTATTTGTTTTGCGCTTCTATTTCAGAAGCCAATTCATTTAGATAGATCCAGCGCTCCATTTTTTCATCCAACTCAGTCTGTTTTTCTTCCTTTTGTTTTAGCAGATCTTGAAGCAGTACAAAGTCACTTCCAGCTTGATCAATTTGCAGGCACAGGTCTTCCAATTCTTGTTCCAAGCCTGCAATATCCTCATCAATCGTTTCAAATTCGCGTTCTTCTTTATATGAAAACTTTAACTTTTGCTGTCGTACCCGCGTATCCGAAGATTTGGATTTTGAGGATTTCTTTTCGGGTTTCACTTGTTCCTGTTTTACTTGCTCCATAAAATCCGAATACCCGCCAAGATACTGTTTTAGTGAGCCATCCGGCTGAAATGTAAACACGCGGTCTACAACGCGGTCGAGAAAATACCGGTCATGCGAAACTGTGATAACAGCCCCTGCAAACTGATCCAAGTAGTCCTCAAAAATTGCGAGAGTCTCAATATCCAAATCGTTGGTAGGCGCATCCATCAGCACCCGCAAAAGATAACGCCTGCGGCGTTCTCCGCCGGAAAGCCGTCCAATAGTGTTCCATTGAAGTTCCCCCGGAAACAAAAACTTTTCGAGCATTTGAGTCGCTGTAAACGTTCCTTCCGGCGTCTCGATATTTTCCGCCGTATCGCGGATATAATCAATTACGCGCTGGTTGGGATCCATTTCGCCACATTCCTGCGCAAAATAGCCCAGCCTTACCGTTTCACCAATGGTTAGTGTCCCGCTGTCCGGCTTGATATCCCCGTGAATGATTTTTAAAAGCGTCGACTTTCCCGCTCCATTTTCTCCAATAATGCCAATCCGGTCATCGCGGAGCACAAGAAAGGAAACATCACGAAGAATAGTCTGATCGTCGTAGGTTTTTCCAATCTGTGAAAGTTCAATCGTCTTTTTGCCCAATCGACTCGCCATTGATGAAAGCTCCAAATTTGATTTCTCGGAAACCGTAGTATCTTCCTTTAAATCATCAATACGTTCCAATCGAAAACGGCTTTTTGTTGAGCGTGCGCGGGCTCCCCGCTGAGCCCATTCCAATTCTTTTTTTAGCAGGCTTTTTCGCTTGCGAAGCGTTCCCGCCTGCTGTTCTTCCCGCTCTGCTTTTAACTGTAGATATTTTGTAAAGTTTGCCTCATATCGGTAAAGAGAAGCCTGATCAATCTCAACAATCGAATTCGTCACACGATCGAGAAAATAGCGGTCATGTGTAATCATTACAATGGCACCCGAATAGCGGATCAAATAGTTTTCCAGCCATGTGATCATTTCATTGTCAAGATGGTTGGTCGGCTCATCCAAAATCAGCACTTCGCATGGTGTCATCAAAGCGGATGCAATCGCAACACGCTTTTTTTGTCCGCCCGAAAGAAGTCCTATATCCTGATCGAAATCACAGATGCCGAGCTTTGTTAAGATCGTTTTTGCTTCATGCTCCCTGCGGTCGTCTGCCTGCGGCAATGCACCTTTCAGCGTTTGCTCCAACACCGTTGTACCGTTTTGGAAATCGGGATTTTGCGGCAGATAACCAATTCGAACACCGCGTGCGCACTTGATACTGCCGCTGTCCGGCGGCAAAAGACCGGCAATGATTTTGAGAAACGTCGATTTACCGGTGCCATTTACACCAATGACTCCGACCTTTTGTCCTTCCTCTAAAAAGAGCGAAACATCGCTGAGCAAAGGTTTTTCACTGAAACTTTTGCTGATATGCTCTGCTGACAGTAATAACAAATTGGATTCTCTCCTAACGAACAAAATATCATGTTACACAATTTTATTACAACATTCCCTATTATAGCAGATTTAATCATAAAAAAATACCCATACGGCGACAGTTTGCCGCCGTATGGGTGGTAAAACATACAAGGTATATTTAGAGATGATTTTTTTCCTTATCCAATTTTACAACAACACCGGAAAGTGCTAAAAGACCAAGCAGGTTTGGGATTACCATCAGCCCATTAAAGAAATCGGACATTGACCAAACAAGGTCGACTTTGAGCATTGCACCCACTAATACGCACAATACAACGAGTGCCGCGTAAAATTTAACTGCTTTATTACCAAACAGATATTTAATATTCTGTTCTCCAAAGAAATACCAACCGATAATGGTAGAAAAAGCAAAGAAAAGAAGACTAATTGCAATGAAAATATCACCGAATTTTCCATAATACGATACGAATGCAGATTGCGCCAATTCAACACCGGTCAGACCAGAATGAAACGTATCTGTGATTACTAAAACCAATGCAGTCATAGTCAGCACTACAAATGTGTCAATGAAAACACCCATCATTGCAACCAAGCCTTGATCGCAGGGATGTTTTACTTTTGCCATTGCATGCGCATGCGGTGTGGAACCCATTCCGGCTTCATTGGAAAACAACCCGCGGGCAACACCGAAACGAATCGCAGTTTTTACCGTAATACCTACTGCACCGCCCAAAACAGCAGAAGGGTCAAATGCTCCAACAAAAATCAGACGGAACGCATCGCCTATATGTTTGTAGTTTCCAATAACGATGACTAAAGCTCCGATTACATAGAGCACCGCCATAATCGGCACTACTTTTTCGGTAAAAGAAGCAATACGTTTGACGCCGCCTATAAAAATAAAACCGGTAAGCACCGCAACCACAACGCCAAGCCAAAACTTATTGATACCAAACGCAGTTTCAAATGCAACACTAATTGAATTTGACTGCACCATATTTCCCATAAAACCAAGTGCTAAAATGATGAACACAGAAAAAGCAGCCGCAAGCACTTTTCCCAATGTTCCTTTATATGCGGCCTTAATGTAATAGACCGGTCCGCCGGTGACATGCCCATCAATGCGCGTCTTATACTTTTGTGCAAGCGACGCTTCTCCGTAAATGGTAGCCATGCCAAAAAACGCCGAAAGCCACATCCAAAAGATTGCACCCGGTCCACCTGACGCAATCGCAGTTGCCGCGCCCGCAATGTTTCCGGTACCAACCTGCGCCGCAATTGCAGTCGCAAGCGACTGGAAAGAACTCATACCTTCATGATCGGCTGCATCACCTTTCAGTTTGATGCTGCCAAATACAGCTTTAAATGCCGCAGGAAGCCGTCGAATTTGGACAAATTTCAAACGTAATGTAAAGAAAACGCCAGAGCCTAACAGTAAAAACAACAAGATATAATCCCATATAAAGCCACTTATTGTTTTTACAAATTCATTTAATTGATCCATGCATTCTACACTCCTTGACTCTCATTGACAGACAAAACCGTACAACTGTATTCGTAACAAACACAGTTGTACGCGTAACAAACCTATCCTATCACAAAACTGCCCTGTGTGCAAGAGCGCTGGTCAATTTTTACTAAGTTTACCGGTTAGCCTTTGTGCGATTTTTTAGGTTTCGGTCGTTTTTTTGAAAAGGTGAAGTGCCTTTATTTTGAGTCGGCGAAGTCGGTTTCTGACGAGACTGTCGAGGCTGTCGCGGCTGACGAGGCTGTTTTGGGATCTGCGTGAAGATTTCCATGGGGTATGGATGTTCTTCTACCGCTGGAATTTTTTTGCCGATCAACTTTTCAATATCTTTTAAACTGTCTTTTTCATCGTAACAGCAAAACGAAATCGCTGTTCCGCTTAATCCTGCCCGCCCGGTGCGTCCAATGCGGTGTACATACGTTTCAGGAATATTCGGAAGATCAAAATTGATGACATGGGAAAGTTCGTCAATGTCAATACCGCGTGCCGCAATATCTGTTGCAACTAATACCCGAATTTCACCGCTTTTAAATGCATTCAACGCTTTTTGACGGGCATTTTGGCTTTTGTTTCCATGAATTGCCTGCGCAGGAATGCCGTGTTTTACCAATTCTCGTACCACACGGTCTGCTCCGTGTTTTGTGAAGGTAAACACAAGAACTGATACCAATGCAGGGTCTTTAAGCAAATGCAGAAGCAGCTTGCGCTTATTTACTTTATCCACATAATAAAGCGTCTGATCGATTTGATCTACGGTCGATGACACCGGTGTAACCGCAACTTTAACAGGATCTGTTAAAATCTTATCGCAAAGCTTTTGTATATTTGTCGGCATCGTTGCAGAAAAGAACAGCGTCTGCCGCTGATCGGGTACGCGATCAATTATTTTTTCGACATCATGAATAAAGCCCATATCCAACATGCGGTCGGCTTCGTCCAGTACGAATGTCTGCAGATGCGACAAATCGATATATCCCTGTCCAATTAAATCATTCAGTCTGCCCGGTGTTGCTACCAAAATGTCCACGCCGCGCTTTAAGGCTTCCACCTGTGGATTTTGCGAAACACCGCCGAAAATCACCGCCGTGCGCAGACGAAGATAGTGACCATATGCTTGAAAACTGTCACATATTTGCAGGGCAAGTTCTCGTGTCGGGGTTAAAATCAAGGACTTGATCTGCCGTTTTTGACCAGTTTGATAGGTTTGAACAGATAGTCTCTGCAAAATCGGAATCGCAAATGCTGCGGTTTTACCCGTTCCTGTTTGGGCACAGCCGAGAACATCGCGCCCCTCCAATGCAGGCGGAATTGCTTGCTCCTGAATGGGTGACGGATTGGTATATCCTTCGTCCTGCAAAGCGCGCAGGATTGGAAGGCTTAATTGAAGTTCTTCAAATTTCATAAATTACCTTTTTCTTTCCTTGTTATTATAAATAAGTATTATAACATAATGTTATGCAGTATGCCAAGTAGTACACCCAATTACAGTACGAACAGTACCGTCAACTTGTATGTTATAAAGGCTTATGGTATAGTATTACCATTCTAAAGCAGGAAATGGACAGACGTCGGAGTAGAGGTACATTATGAATCATTCATCCAGCCACGACGAGATGCGAAGTGCAAACATACTGCGCATTTTTAACTGCATCCGCAAAAATGGGCCAATCACAAAAAAACAAATCCAAAAAGAC